>JAIELC010000032.1 GCA_019753375.1 Sphingomonas sp. | reverse complement strand
TCAGATTTTCGGATGCCGACCTGGTACTGGACCGCCCCGCGCCGAAATTGGGGCAGGATGATCGCCAGGGCTGACACGCCCCGGATTGGGCGCTAGCGTTGCTGCCATGACCAAATTCACCGTCAACAACCAGCCGGTTGAATATAAGATGGACCCCAAGACGCCCCTGCTTTGGGCGTTACGCGACGCATCAAACCTGACGGGTACCAAATATGGGTGCGGCAACGGCGAATGCGGTGCGTGTACGGTCGACATCGACGGGGCGTCGATCCGGTCTTGCCAGGTTACCATCGAAGCGATCGAGGGTAGTTTCGTCACAACGATCGAAGGGCTTTCGCGCGATCGAACCCATCCGGTACAACGGGCGTTTATCGCCGCCAATGTGCCACAGTGCGGGTTTTGCATCCCGGGCATTGTGATGGCGGCCGCAACCCTGATCAAAAAAAACCGCACGCCCAGCGAGGATGATATCAAGGGCGCGATCACCAATATTTGTCGCTGCGGTGTCTACCCGCGATTAATCGAAGCGATCCAGCGCGCCGCGCGCCTGCAAAATGGCGACGAAACCATCGACATCGGCGCATCCCCGCGCGTCGATCCTGCCGAAGCCGCCCGTCTCGTTCCGGCACTGTCGCCCCCTCGCCCGCGCTGATTCCTTTCTATTGGCTGTCAGGTAAATTCAGAAACCGGTCATCGGCGAACGCCTAGTCCCGTGATATCGTCAGGGCCGCACAATTCCGTAGGCGCTGGAGGAGGGAAGCATGCGTAAGTTTGTTTATTTGACTTTGCTGGCTGCCGCGGGCCTCGCCCCGTCGATCGCCTACGCTCAGGATCGTGATCATGATGGCCGTCCGCAATGGCGCGGTGAAGCTCGTGTGGAACGCGGCGACCGCTCTGGCGAGCAACCGCGCCAGTCGCCCCAGTTCCGTCAGCAGCAACAATTCCAGGCCCCGCAACAGCAGCAGCAACAGCAGGCGCAGCCGCCCCGCTTTCAGCCGCCAGCGCAAAATCCGGCACCCGGTTTTCAGGGTAATAATGGCGGCTGGCGCGGCAATCGCGGTGGAGGATTCAACGGCCAGCAGCAGGGCACGCCCCCATCGGTTCAACAACCACCCGTACAGGTGCAGCAGGATTTCGGCCGCAATCGTGGCGGGTTCCAGGCCAACGGCCAGGGCGATGCTGACGCGCGCAACCGTGGCTGGAATGGTGTGGGTGACCGCAGCGACCCAAGCCGCGTCGGTGGCCAGCGGTTCGACGGGCGCCGGATCGAAGGGCGCGCTGATGATCGCCGGTTTGACGATCGCCGGTTTGATGGCCGCCGTGACGGGTATCGCGGTAACAATGGCTGGCAAGGCAATGGCGGCAATCGCGGCTATTACGATAATGATCGGCGCTGGGACCGCGGCAATGGTCGTCGTTGGGACAATGGCTGGCGGCGCGACAACCGGTATGACTGGCGCGATTATCGCCGGTACAATCGTGATCTGTTTCGCCTGCCGCGCTATTATGCCCCCTATGGCTGGAGCTATGGCTATCGGCGCTTTGGTATTGGGTACACGCTGAATTCGTTGTTGTTCTCACAAAGCTATTGGATTGGCGATCCGGAATATTACCGCTTGCCCCCCGCTTATGGTGGCTACCGCTGGGTGCGCTATTATAACGACGCGCTGCTCGTCGATATCTACAGCGGCGAAGTGGTCGACGTTGAATACGGAATTTTCTGGTAACCACCCGCAACGCAGTGAAGACAGGCCCGGCGGCGATGCTGCCGGGCCTTGCTTTTTGGTTGAAGCCCGTCAATTCCCCACATTGCTATGAGATTGTTCAATCGCGCCAATGGCCCGTCAAAACTGCGCGCCGATATCGGCCAGCGAGTCGCGGCGACGCTGGCCGACAATCCTGCCGTCACCCAGATACCAATCCCGGGCATCCAGGCGTTCTACTGCAGCGATTTTCTCGACGCCCAGCGCTGCAAGGCGCTGGTCGATGTGATCGACACCAACCGACGCCCGTCGACGTTGCTCAGCGACCGACCCGAGGACAATTTTCGCACCAGCGAAAGTTGCGACATGGACCGGTGGTCGCGTGAAGTACGCCCGGTCGACGAAGGGATTGCGGTGTTGCTCGGCGTCGATCCCAAGCAGGGCGAAACGATGCAAGGCCAACGCTATGCCCCGGGCCAGCATTTTCGCGCGCACCACGACTTCTTTTATGAAAACCAGAGCTATTGGAAAAAAGTCCGCGGTGAAGGGGGACAGCGCACCTGGACCGCGATGGTTTATCTGAACGATGTCGATGAAGGTGGCGCCACCTGGTTTCCGCAAGCCGGCATCCGCATCGCGCCAAAACGGGGGCTGTTGCTGATCTGGAATAATATGATGCCCGACGGCACACCCAACCAATTGACCTTGCACGAGGGCATGCCCGTGCTGCGCGGCGTAAAATATGTTGTCACCAAATGGTTTCGGGAAGGCAACTGGCTGCCCTGAGCTGCCCGGAATCGGCCGTGGGCACGGCCGGTCGCGATGCGAGATGCCGGTTGCAGGTGGCGACCGACCCCTGACTGTTCAGCAAGTGGCAAAAGTTTCATCCACAGAAAAGGTCGATTTGCCGTATCGACATCATCGCCCCAGAGTGCATTATTCTCCCCGGAGCGACTCCTGATCATACAGGAGCGTAGGGAGAGCCTTTATGGGCTTAGCTACTAGGGTTCGCGAACTATTCCGGTTCGACCGGGGACATCTGAATGCCATCGAGACGCAATTCATTGCGCCCGAAATCGTTACCCGTGACGATGTTGATGACCGCCGGGCCAAGCTGGCATCGATCATCGCGCTCGCGATTACCGCGACGAGCCGTCTCGTGAATGCGCCACCAGCCGCGTCTCCCGTGCTGCTGCGGGCGAGCGAACACGTCGCCCCGGTTGCCGCGCGAACGCTGCGCTTTACCGACCAGGCTGATGGCGGCGTGCTGATTGAAGACGTCAAGACCGGCATGGTCGCCGAAACCATCGCTCCCGGTGGCCAGACGGGCTTTATTCGCGGGGTAATGCGCGGGCTGGCACGCGAACGGCGGATGCACGGCGTTGGCGATGGCCCGCCTTTTACGCTCACGATGTGGAAGGATGGCGAACTTTCGCTGGTCGACACGGCCACCGGACGCGCGCTGGAACTGGGTGCTTTTGGCGAAACCAATCGGGCCTCGTTTGCGGCGCTGCTTTCGTCCAAGGAAACCGCCAAATGATCGGCCTGGGTCGCAACCGGTTCGATACGCCGTGCCGGATCGAAATTGAACATACCCATGAACATTTTCACGCGCATGTGGAGCTGCAGGGCGGCGTTGCGATCAATCCCGGCGACAAGGTTCGGGTCCATGGCGAGCCGATCATTGTCGGCTTTGGCGAAAGCGCATGCTTTGACCGCATGGCAACGGTCGAGCGCGCGACCGCGCTGGAACGGCTGTGGACCAAATTTGCCGGTCATTTCGAGATGACCGAACTCTATGAAGTCAGCTTCACCCCCCGGAGGACCGTATGAACGCCGTCACGCCCATCAAGGCTGCCCCAGACGTTATGGCGATCGCGCGCGAGAGCACGGTCCTGTCGCCGCGGTTCTACACCACCGACTTCGTCGCGATGGACAAGATAGACGTCTCCCCGGTCCGCGCAGAATGGGACAAGCTGATCGCCGAAATGGTGGCAGATCCCAACAAGCTGCACTTCAAGCGTACCGACAAATTTGATGGCGTGATCGAAAGCCTGCCCGATGGTGTTCGCGAAGAATTCATCGATTTTCTCGTCAGTTCGCTGACGTCAGAATTTTCCGGCTGCATCCTCTACGCAGAAATCGCCAAGCGCGCGAGCAACCCCGACATCAAGCAGTTGTTCCGGTTGATGAGCCGTGATGAAAGTCGCCACGCCGGTTTCATCAATGATACGCTGAAAGATGCGGACATTGGCGTTGATCTGGGCTTTTTGACCAAGACCAAGAAATACACCTATTTCCGGCCGAAGTTTATTTTCTACGCGACCTATTTGTCTGAGAAGATCGGTTATGCGCGCTACATCACGATCTTTCGGCATCTGGCGCGCCACCCCGAGTTGCGCTTCCATCCCATCTTCAACTGGTTTGAAGAATGGTGCAACGACGAGTTCCGCCACGGCGAGGCCTTTGCGATCCTGATGCGCACCGACCCCAAGCTGCTGACCGGGATCAACAAATTGTGGATCCGTTTCTTCCTCGTCGCCGTCTATGCGACAATGTATGTGCGCGATCATAACCGGCCATCATTCCACAAGGCGTTGGGCATCAATCCCCGGGATTATGACCTGCAGGTTTTCCGCGTCTGTTCGGAAATCACCCGCCAGGTATTCCCGATCGTGCTGGACACCGACAGCGGCCGCTTTCAGGCGGGGCTGGAACGGATGCGTCTGATTTCGTTGAAGATCGAAGACGCCAAGGCGCAGGGTGGCCTTATCGGTGCGATCAAGCGTGGCTGGAACATCGCCGCCGCAGGGGTGACCTTTCTTGGTTTGTACCTGACACCGGTTCAGCGCAACGAAGCCCCTGCCAATGTCCGGCTGGTTCCGGCCTGGTGACCATTCCGCCGCTCCTGTTTGCCCTGATGATGTGGTTCATCGGCACGGGTGCCGTGGTCTGGCTCGATTCACGCCCGCGTGAAACGTTCGCCGCCAGTTTCCGGATAGCCGGGCTGGCTGCAGTGATCGCGACAGTCATGGTCTGGGCACAGGCCGGGGATAATAGCTGGTCGGGCGCCTATATCGGCTTTGCCGCCGCTATCCTGATCTGGGGCTGGCACGAAATGGGATTTCTGATGGGGTTCGTCGCCGGACCGCTCAAAACGCCCTGCCCGCCCGATCTTGCCGGCTGGCCGCGGTTCAAGGCGGCTACGGCCACCGTCATCCACCACGAAATCGCCATCGCCGCCAATTTGTTGCTGCTGGTTGCGATTACCTGGGGCCAACCCAATCAGGCCGCACCGCTTACCTTTGCCCTGCTGTTTGCGCTTCGGCTTAGTGCGAAGTTCAACCTGTTCCTGGGCGTGCCAAACCTGAGCGACGAGATTTTCCCGGCGCATCTGGCTTATCTAAAGAGCTATTTTGGCAAGAAATCGATGAACGCCCTGTTCCCGATCTCGACGCTGGCAAGCGCTGCAACCGCAACCTGGGCGTGGTTCGCCGCCGAAGCTGCACCGGCGCATAGTGGTCCGGCAGTCACCGCGACGTTGCTGGCGGGACTCGCCGCCTTGGGCGTTGTCGAACATCTTTTCCTTGTGCTGCCGCTTCGCGATGCGAAGATGTGGGGCTGGGCATCTGCGGCGAAGCCGAAACAATCAACAGCGGTCACGGCCGCGATCATCGAATAATGACGGGGAGGTAGTTGCATGAATTACGAGGCATTCTTCCAGGCCGAGCTCGACACTTTGAAAGACGACGGTCGTTACCGGATCTTTGCAGAGCTTGAGCGCAAGGCCGGTGCCTTCCCGCACGCCAAGCATCACCATGACGGGGAAGTCGGCGACGTGACCGTCTGGTGCTCAAATGACTATCTTGGCATGGGCCAGCATCCCAAGGTGCTCGAAGCGATGCACGAAACGCTCGATGCTTGCGGCGCGGGCGCCGGTGGCACGCGCAATATTTCGGGCACCACGCACGCGCATGTCGTGCTGGAACGCGAACTCGCTGATCTGCACGGCAAGGAAGCCGCCTTACTGTTCACCTCAGGCTATGTTTCGAACTGGGCTGCGCTTAGCACGCTTGCATCCAAGCTCCCCAATTGCGTGGTGCTGTCCGATGCGCTCAATCATGCCTCAATGATCGAAGGTATCCGCCACAGCCGTGCGGAATGCCTGCGCTTCAAGCACAATGATCCAGAAGATCTTGATCGCCTGCTGTCGGGCATCGACCCCAGTCGCCCACGGCTCGTCGCTTTCGAAAGCGTCTATTCCATGGACGGCGATATTGCCCCGATCGCGGACATTCTGGATGTTTGCGAAAAACACGGTGCAATGAGCTATCTTGATGAAGTGCACGGTGTCGGTCTGTACGGGCCGCGCGGGGGCGGTGTTGCCGAACGCGAAGGGCTGATGGACCGGATAACGGTGATCGAAGGGACGCTGGGCAAGGCATTTGGCGTCATGGGCGGCTATATCGCCGGCTCGACCGCGATGTGCGATTTCGTGCGCAGCTTTGCGAGCGGATTCATCTTTACCACGGCCCTGCCCCCGGCGCTGGCGGCTGGCGCCACCGCCAGCATCCGGCACCTGAAGGAAAGCAATGCAGAACGCAATGCGCACCAGGACCGGGTGGCAACGGTCCGCCGTCGCCTGCATGGCATGGGCATCCCGACCATCGAAAACCCCAGCCACATCATCCCGGTGATGGTGGGCGACGCCAAGAAATGCAAAATGATCAGCGACTGGCTGCTCGAAAATCACGGCATTTATGTGCAGCCGATCAACTATCCGACCGTGCCCGTCGGTACCGAACGATTGCGGTTGACGCCGTCGCCGGTGCACAGCGATGGCGACATCGACAAGTTGGTCCGCGCCTTGTCAGAAATCTGGTCGCATTGCGAGCTGGCCAGGCGATCAATGGCTGCCTGAGCAGCCAGCTTGGCCAAAACCGATGGGCTCCGGGGAAACCCGGGGCCCTTTTTCTATTCGCTGATGTGGCGTCGCAGGAACCGCAACGCCAGCGCCACGCCACCCGCCACAATCGGCACGATGATCGCGATGGTCGCTTCATGGTCGATACCCCGAACGGCCTTCACGACATAAGCAATCAGCGCGACGAGGTAATAGCTGATCGCCACTACCGACAGCCCTTCGACTGCCTGTTGCAGGCGTAGCTGCAATTGCGTGCGTTTGTTCATCGATTCGAGCAGGTCGCGGTTCTGTTTGGCAAGCGCGATGTCGATACGCGTCCGCAGCAGCTCGCTGGTCCAGGCCGCGCGCTGTTGCAGATCATCGATCCGGGCAGAAAAACTGTCGCACGTGCGCACCGCCGGCATCAACCGGCGCTCGGTAAAATCGGTAAGCGTCTGGTAGCCCGCAAGCGCGGTTACCCCCAGCGCGTTCAACCGTTCGATACTCAACTGCGCATAAGCGCGCGTTGCGCTCATCCGATAGCGCGTTTCCGCCGCCAGTCGCGCCAGCTCTGCCGACAAATAGGTCAATTCATCGAGCAGTGCGTCATCTTCGCTCACCCGCTCTGATACCGATTTTGTGAGCGAGGCGAGCCGCTGTTCGAGCCGGGTCAGATCCGGGGTCAGCCTTTGGGCAAGCGGCAATCCAAGCAGCGCCATGTTCCGGTAATTGCCGAGTTCCTGGATGCGCTGGACGAGTTGCGACGGTTCATCGCCCTGCATCCCCATATCGGCAATCAACAACCGGCCAAAACCGTCGTCATGCAGTCTGAAATCGGACGCGACCCGCGCCTTGCCCCCCACGACGTCGCAGACCACCAGCGCATCGCGGCCAAACCATTGATCGAGTTGATCAAGATTGGGGAAGGCAATGCCGACAGGCAGAATCGCAATTTGCGTCGCGCGGATAACCTGCCCCGGCAGCTCGCCAAGCACATTTTCGGCAACCGCATCGAATAGCGCAGGATCGAACGGGTCGTCGAACCCACCTGGTCGGACAAAGGTATAGCTCGCAAATTCGGTGTGCCGTTCCCACACCAGAACGGAATCGCCGATATCAAAGGTCGCATATTTTGCCTGTTCAGCAACCTTTACGCCGTGCGCGTCGGCAATTGATGCGATATGTGCATAGCTGTGCCGCGCGCCATGCTCGCCCAGCATCGCCACCACTTGCATCAGCCGGCACGGGCTTGAGAACAGCGGCATCCGACGGACATGCATTTCCGCCGACAATGATGCTCTTAACGGGTGACTGCGCTCAGCTAGGTTCATGATTGCCCGTCCTGTAGCAAAATCACCATTGCTGCTGTCCTCTCTTCGACGCGCATGCTAGCGTCAAGGTCAATGCAGGTCTTAAACGGATTGTGGGTGCGCAGGTGACAGACGCGCCCGTCATCATCATCGGAGCGGGTATGGGGGGCCTTAGTGCCGCCGCTATTCTGGCTGCGCGTGGTGTGCCAGTGGTCGTACTGGAACGGCAGAGCGCCCCTGGCGGCAAATTACGTCAGGTCATGGTCGATGGCCGACCCGTTGATGCAGGACCGACCGTATTTACGATGCGCTGGGTCTTCGAACGATTATTTGCCGAAGCGGGGGGCGATCTGGCCAGCGAAGTCCGCCTGGCGCCGACCGAGTTGCTCGCCCGCCATGCGTGGGACGATCGTGGCCATTTTGACCTGTTTGCTGATCAGGCGGCGTGCGAGGATTCAATCGGCGCATTTTTCGGCGCTCGGGAAGTAGAGGCCTATCGTGGGTTCTGCGATGAAGCGCGCAGCATTTATAATGTGCTGGAGCATAGTTTTCTCGATGCATCGCGGCCCAACCCGGTCAGCCTGATGGCGCGGATCGGCCTGACGCGGCTCCCCGATGCGCTGGAAATTCGCCCGCATCAATCGCTGTGGCGCGCGCTCAACCGGCATTTCCACGACCCGCGATTGAAACAACTATTGGGCCGATACGCCACCTATAGCGGCGCATCGCCGTTTGTCGCGCCGGCCACGCTGATGCTGATTGCGCATGTCGAACGCGAGGGCGTCTGGCTGGCGCGCGACGGGATGCATGCCATTGCGCGGGCGATTGCCGGGCTCGCCACGCGTCACGGTGCGACGTTTCGGTACGATGCCGATGTCGCCGAAATTCTGGTCGCGGGCGGCCGCGCCGCTGGAGTCCGGCTGTGCACGGGCGAAGAAATTGCTGCGAGCGCCATTCTGCACAATGGCGATCCGGCCGCCTTGTCGATTGGTCGGTTCGGCAAGGCAGCGCGACGCGCGGTCACGTCGGTTCCGGCCACACGGCGATCGCTGTCGAGCATGACCTATTTGTTGAGCGCGACGACCCACGGCTTCCCGCTCGTTCGCCATAATGTGTTTTTTTCGCGCGACTACCGCGCTGAATTTGATGCCATTTTCAAGCAAGGCAAGCTGGCTGGGGAACCGACCGTCTATGTTTGCGCGCAGGACCGCGATGATCAAGGCGGTACCGAGGTCGACGGTCCCGAGCGGCTGCAGCTGATCGTCAACGCGCCGGCAAATGGTGATGACGGTCCACCGGCAGCCGAGGCGGTCGCCGCCTGCGAGGCAGCAACTTTTGGCATGCTGCAACGCTGTGGGTTGTCCGTCATGTACGCCGAACACGCGGCGCGACTAGTCACGCCGGCCGATTATGAGGCGTTGTTTCCGGCAACGGGCGGGGCGATTTACGGTCTTGCGAACCATGGCTGGCGTGCACCGTTTCAGCGACCGGGTGATACCAGCAAGCTGCCCGGACTTTATCTGGCGGGCGGTGGCGTCCATCCAGGCGCCGGATTGCCGATGGCAAGCCTGTCGGGGCGACGGGCGGCACTGGCGATTATTGCCGCGCGCGGCGGGAAATGAACGATCCGCCATTGACGACCAGCGTGTAGCGGGCGATCAGTGACACACCGACAATGCTGGGGATTGCCCAGATGACCGGGTTGAAGACATGGTCGGGCACCAGCCTGATCAGGCCGACGGACAGAAACGCGGTATAGGCGGAAATGCCCATGCCGATCAGCGCGCGAAAATGTTCCGCAACATAGGCGCGGTGATCGACGCTCCGGCGCCAGATATGCGTGAGCTGGGTTGCAATTGCGATCAGGCCGATAGCCGCGACCAGGACCATCAACGGCTGCCCGATCGAACCGCCATAGACCGCGCATTTGATGGCCGCTGCAGCCACCGCGACGAACAGCAACTGATGGCGGGCAGCGCGCAGTCTGAGGCGTTGCTGCCGGAGCCGGGCGGTGGACAGGCCATAATCGGCAAAGCTGATCGTCAGCAGCCCCAGATAGAGCATCATCCAGCCGAACAGACCGTCGAAAAGCGCACGATCGCGGATCATCGGCAAGCGCTTTTCCGGTCCGTAGAGCGATAGCAGCGCCATCGCCACGGCCAGCGCGCCCGCAATCATCAATGCCCGGGCACCGATGCGGCCCCAGCGGCGATGCGATGGTCCGCCCTTGTGGGTAGCAATGGGGATCCAGAACGATATTAAACCGACCGCCCCCGCCATCACATGCAGGACGACGAGGGCGGTGAACGCGTGCATTACAATCCTTCAGGCATTGGCCAAGGCCGATGCGATCAGTTGCTGCTTCCCTGGCCTGGAAGCACAGGCGGTGCGGGTACCGTGGCTGCCGCAACCGGCGCTGCGGGCGCGGGTGCTGCCGGTGCTTCCATCGCCGGTGCGGCCCCGATCGGACCGCGCAGGAACGGATAGTCGCCCAGCATGCTCTTCCCGCCCAGCGGCTTGTTCAAGCCCTGATGACAGGTCGTGCAATACACTTTGTAGACATCGCCATGCGGCCCCTTGCGATTGGCGGGAAAAACCGACGTCAGCGACGAGATGTAATTCTCATTGGTGTCGCGGACCATTCGGATCCCGTACCAGGCAACGGCGCGCTGCGGCCGGCTGTTCGACCAGCTGCTGAACGAGTCGGTGTTGTGGCAATAGGTGCAATTGACGTTCAGCGCCGATGACATGTGCATCATCAGCCCATAGGTCTTTTCGGTGTCCGCAATCGAGGCACCGCGATAACCATCCGCAACCGCATGCGGGTCCTGGACCCGGATCTTGCCGTTACCGCCAAGATCGCTTGCAAACGGGTCATAAGGCAAGGAACTGAAGGCCACGGCAGAGGTCGGGGTGTCCTGACCATGTTTATTGCCCATCAAGCGGATGGTCGCATTGGGATCATCCGCCATCGCCCATTTATACTGCGGTACCGCATTGCCGCGGTGGCAGGTATAGCAGGTCACGCCTGTCTGTTTGACGTGAGTGGACCAGGTCGAATTGATGTTCATGGTCATCTGGATCATGCGGCGTGCGACGACCTTGGTATATTTTTCGTCAGACGCCATATTTTCCGGATTATGGCAATAATTGCATCCGACCTTGTTCGGATCGCCCGTCTGCGGGGCCACCCAATTGTTGATCGACGCCATCAGATAGTTGAAGCGTTCCGCGCTCAGGCCGTTCAGAACCTTGACGTTCTGATAGGTCTCGCCGGCGGTCGGCCCGCCATCAGCCGGCAGTTCGAACGGCGGGGCAGGCACGGCCTGCGCGGCGATCCGTTTTACGGCCGTTACCTGATCGCCGCCGGTGCCCCGGTAGCCGGTCTGTTCAACCTTTTTGGGCCCCAATTCGCACCCACTGAGGGTGAGGATGGTTACGCTGGCCACCGCCATTCCGGCGAGTGAATTTAGCCTGGATTTCATTTCGGTGCTCCCGGCAAAGTGGCTGGGTCGACGACACCCGTCGTCGGGTAGGCTGGGGCATAGCCATGCTGCTGTGCCCAGAGGTACCAGTTGTCGACAACCGTGCCCGTCAGCAGGATGCCGATGCCGCCCGTCAGCGTCGTCAGCACGGCGAACCACCACGCCCAGCGATGGATTGATTCCATCGTCGCGTTGAAGCCCATCGTCCAGCGCCAGAACAGCGCCGCGCGTTCGGAAGCAGTACCACGATCCGTTATTTGTTCGATTTCGCGTTCACCGCCATACCGACCTATGGCTAGGATGGTGGCACCGTGCATCGCGAACAGGAGCGTCGATCCGTAAAGGAAGACGATCGAAAGCGCGTGGAACGGATTGTAGAACAAATTACCGTAGCGGATTGAGAAAGCCGCGGTCCAATCAAGATGCGGGAAGATACCGAACGGCACGGCTTCCGACCAGCTGCCCATCATGATCGGGCGGATAAAGCCCAGCACTAGGTACAACCAGATCGCCGATGCGAACGCCCAGGCAACATGGGTTCCCATGTTGAGTGCCTTGGCCCGGCGGTACGTGCGGACCGCCCACAGGATAACCGACGCCGTCAAGAAGAAGCCGGCGATCAGCCACCAGCCCCCTTCGGCGAGCGGTGGAATGACCTTCAGGCCATATTTGGGTGCTGGTGGTTCGAGCGACAGCCAGAAAAGCTGCCGGACAAACTGGACGGGATCCCAATTGACCGAAGCCCACATGTTAAGCCCGATGATTTCAAAGGCAATGAAGCCAAAAACCAGCGAGATGGTTCCAAGGTAGCCAAGGTAGATAGGGCCAAGCTGCGCGTTGCCCAGCTTGCCGATCCAGTAGTTGAAGCCAGCAGCGCTCGTGCGCGGCTCGCTTGCATCGAGCATGGGGGGGCCCATTTCCGCGGTACCGCGGATCTGCACCTGGGTGAAGATGTTCTGATAGCGTGCCATCGTATTAGGTCCTCACTCAGTGCCAGATCGGCAGGTTGAGCCACCAGGTCCACCATTCGGGCCAGCCACGGGTCCAGACGGGTCCGCTGATGACGATGCAGACCGCGCTCCAAAAGCCGGCTGACAGCGCCAGGAACAGTCCCAGCCGATGGATCCCGAGCGTGCCGATCGAATAGCCGATCGTGTCGCGGAAAAAGGCGTCTTCATATTCGGGCGACTTCACAACACCGCCGTCGGTACCGTCCTTGGGCGGGTTGACCGCCGACAATACCAGCGCGCCGTGGAGCGCAAGCGCGAGCGTCGTGGTGAAGAAAAAGCTCACCGCGATCATATGCGCCGGGTTATAGTGGAAATGCAGATACTGGTATCCGGTGTTCGACACCCAATCCAGATGGCTGAAAATCCCGTAAGGGAAGCCCCAATGCCAGGCGCCCATCAAAGCGGGGCGGACAACGACCAGCGTGACATAGGCCAGGATGGCAACACTAAAGGCAATTGGTACATGGTATCCCATGCCCAACTTGCGGCAAATTTCCACCTCTCGCAGCGCCCAGGACACAAATGCCCCAACCGCACAAATGGTGATGATCTGCCAGAAGCCCCCATCCTTTAATGGGGCAAGCCCAAGACCATATTTCAGGTCAGGCGGCGCGATCGAAATCAGCCACGGGTTCCATGTCGGCCCCTGTGATGCTGCGTAGAGGATCAGGGCAGTGCCCAACCCGGCGAACAGAGCGGTCGTGACTCCGAAAAAGCCGACATAGAAGGGGCCAATCCAGAAATCGAACAGATCGCCGCCGATCAGCGTACCGCCTCTTACTCGGTATTTCCGTTCAAAGCTTAAGAGTGCCATGGATCAGCTCCTTCTCCCACCGCGCACACGCCGGGATGGCAGTTATAATTTTGGTTGCCGCGCGGCGGCTTGGACGGATACTTCAGCGCTTTGGCACCTTAGGATCCGTCCGCCCCGCCGCTTGTTTGTGCGGCAGTTGATCGAGTTACCGAACCGTTCAGGAACTGGTCGAGGGTGCCGATACCGCAGCGGTTGCTGCAGGTGCCGCCGGCGCTTCGAGCCAGTTGTAACGGGTGGTGCTCAGCAAGATGAAGTGGATCAGGATTGCGAGCGCGAACAGAAATACTGCCAGCGCCGTTAAAACCCGACGTCCATCGAAAGTTACCCACATTCTCCACATGGCATTTGCTCCTTTTAGGCTTTGCCGGACTGATGCATCGGCGCAACCAGAGCGGTCGTGGGATGCGACTTGTAGCCATCAGTACCAGGGAACCACGGGCGCCAAGTCCAAACTAGGATGTGCGCGATCACCGCCATCAGGACAAAAAAGCCCATGCTGACGACAAACAGTTTGTGGAACTCCTTGGCCTCATCCGGGGTCATATATGTGCCCGGACCCAATCGTTCGTCTGTCATATCGATTGTTCCTTCATTTTCGGTCGTCCCGACGAGATCGGGCGCGCGGCACGCGTCCCCCGGCGGTATCCACTCGACGCGGCGCGCCGAGAGGATTGGGTAAGCCGCGGATCGCGGCTAATGGCTGCGGGCGCCGTCATGGCCCCCGGCTTTCGGTGATCGCATCGGCCAGGCGCCGTGCGGAAACAGTGGTTTCGCCGGCACGCCGGGCACCGCGTTCTGCGGCATCGCGAATGCGCTTGGCGGCGGAAATCCGAACCAGCACCGGCTCGCGTTCAACAACGGCGTCGAGATCGGCTTTGGCATCGTCGTCCCAGGCAACATCGCGCTCGATCCGAGCGGGCGTTGCCTCGACCGCATCGAGCTGCGCGGCTAATGGGATGATGTTGAACAACGCATCGAACAACGCGTTGCACACTTCCTGGACCAGGTAGGTCGCACCCGAATATCCCATAAACGGGGTACCGGTATGCCGACGGATCGCGGCGCCCGGGAAACTGGCGGGGACATAAATGCCCCGCGCGCCGGTTTCGGCCATGTACATGCGCTCGTTATAACTGCCGAACATGATCAGCGGCGGCGTGGTCCGGATCGCTTCAAGAACCGCGGCATTGTCGGGCTTCACCCCGGCCGTCCGCCGGAACGAAAAGCTGCAGGGCAGCCCCATATCGTCTTCCAGGAACTTGCGGATGCCGCGTTCGTAGGTCTCAGTCGCGACGATCGCAAAACTGGCGGTCGCAAAGAAATCCTGTGTCACCGACCGCCAGAGATCCCAAAGCGGCTTGATGGTGGTGTGCTTTTCACGCTCAATAAACGGCTCAGGATCGAGGCCCGTCAGCTCGCCCAGTTTGCGCAAGAAAAGCGTGGTCGATTCGAGGCCGATCGGCGCCTGCAGATAGGGCCGTTCCAGCGCTTCGCACAGCCCGCGGCCAAATTCGCGGTACATGCACACATTGACGTGCGCATTGGCGAGTTTCTTGACATCGGCAAGATGGCTGCCAAGCGGGAATTCCATGTTGATTTCGGCGCCGATGCCTTCCACCAATCGCCGTATTTCGGCGAGGTCGGACGGCATGTTGAATGTGCCGTACATCGGCCCGATGATATTGACGCGCGGCTTATCGCCGTCCTTGAGTGCCTTTGGGCTCGGAACCTTTTTCGATCCGAACTGCGTCCAAAGCCAGGTCAGCGCGCGGTCGCCTGACTGCCACTGATCTTCATCAATGGTGCGCGGCAGAAAGCGCTGGATATTGGTCCCTTCGGGCGTCACGCCACCACCGATCATCTCGGCGATTGATCCGGTGACCACCACGGCGGGAAGATCAGGGTCGAGCGTCTTCCAGGCGCGTTTCATCGCGCCTTCGGTGCCGTCGCGGCCAAGCTCTTGCTCGCCGAGTCCGGTGACAACGATCGGCAATTCGTGTGGCGGCAGGCCGTCTGTGTAATGCAGCACCGATGTTACCGGCAGATTTTCGCACCCCACCGGCCCATCGATGATGACCTGCAGGCCCTTGATCGCGGTAAAGGCATAGACGGCGCCCCAGTATCCGCCGGCCCTGTCATGGTCGAGAATGAGCGTCATGTACCGACGCTTTCTTCTGCCTTGGCAGCGGCAAGGCGCTGCGCGGCAAATTTGGCCTTGAATTCGGGGCGGTCGACGGGCGTTTCGGACCAGATGCCAGCGGTTGGACCGCTGCCGACGCCGTCAAAAAACGCCGTCATCTTGTCAAAGCGTGCCTTGTTGGCCATCGCCGCATTGACAACCATGGCCAGGCTGCCAGCTCCCGCCGGGCCCATCAGCGGGCGTGCGGAAATCAGATTGGTGAAATACAGGCCGGGAATCGCCTTTTGCTTGGCGTGCTGAACGACCGGCGTCGTACCGATCGCAAGGTCAGGGCCAAATTCTTCAACCGCAGCAATGTCCTGCTCAAGACTTGCCCGGTACTGGACGCGGCAACCATGTGCTTCCAGCCAGTCGCGATCCGGATCCGACCAGACGGTGCGTGGGGCGGCCGTGCCAACATAAGGCACATCAGCGCCACTTTCGATCAGCAGACGCGCCACCAGCAGTTCAGAGCCTTCATAGCCTGAAACCGTAATGCGTCCGCTAATCGGGCGGGCCGCCAGCGCGGCACTGATTGCCGGCAGGAATTTGTTTTTTGACGCGTCGATCTTATCGCGCGCTATGCCGCACGCGGCGCCAATGGCGTCCAGCCATGCCGCCGTGCCGTCGCGGCCGACGGGAGCCGATCCGATCACCGCACGCCCCGCCGCTTCAAATTCGCGAACGCTGGCGGTGTAGAAGGGATGGATGGCCGCAACTGCCGCGCAGTCGAGCGCGGCATAAAGCTCGCGCCATTCACGCGTCGGGACGACCGGGCCCGCCGCAAGGCCCAGCGGCTCCAGCATTAAGCCGATACCGGGTGGGTCGGCCGGGAACATCTCACCCAGGAGAGTCACCGTCGGCCGGCTCGATCGATCTTTGGGGGCGGCAACGGGGCCTGCCATGGCTTCCTTGCGCGCATAGGCCAGCATGGCGCCAGCCAAGACGTCCTTCGCCTCCGCATGGGTTGGTACCCCAAATCCGGGCACATCAATCCCGATTACGCGGACGCCGTTGATCTGATCGGGGAGCAGCTGGAGCGGCACGCCCGAAGCGGTGGGTACACACAAATTGGTGACAATGATTGTGTCGTACAGCGCGGGATCGGCGAGTCCCTCAACCGCTTCCTTAATGTCTTCGAACAGCTTGCCGGTGACCAGCGTTTCCGACGAAAAGGGAACATAGCCGACCGTCCGGCGCGCACCATAGAAATGCGAGGTAAAGGTCAGACCATAGACACAGCAGGCAGACCCGGAGAGCACTGTCGCGGTCCGGCGCATGCGCAGGCCGACGCGCAGCGACCCGAACGCCGGGCACATCGATTGCGGCTGATCATGCGGACCCTTTGGATAGTCGGCCGCATAGCGATCAAGGATATCACTCTTGCCCGCCTTCGACGCCGCGTCGTGCATTGTCGCGGCGCCGGCATGGCAACCGCCGTCCGCGCTCGGCGAGAGATCGATCCGATCGGCGTTGCGCGATGGAGGAGCTTCGAGATCCACGCCGATCAGACCTGATCGTACACGATTTCGAGCGACGGCTTCACGACAAAATCCTTGCCGTGCATATCGGCCTGGGTGGCCGGCCTGAGCGTGAAGTCAGCGCCCGTCACATCCGCGCTGAACAGCGACAGCAGGCCATCCTGATCAAGCGGCGACGGCCGCAACGGCGGCGCTTCCTGCACGTTGAGCGCCAGCTCTTCAAACAGCGACCCCCATTGGCTGTCGGGTTTACCGATGATCTGATAATTCGCCGATTTGCGGCGGATATCCTCATTGGCGGGGATAGCGGTCAGCACCGGAATACCGACAGCACGGGCAAAGGCGTTGGCTTCGCCGGTGCCATCATCCTTGTTCAGGATCATGCCCGCCACGCCGACATTGCCACCCATTTTGCGGAAATATTCCACCGCCTTGCAGACGTTGTTGGCGACATACAGCGATTGCAGGTCGTTCGATGCCACGACGATGACCTTCTGGCACATATCGCGCGCAATCGGCAGGCCGAAGCCGCCGCAAACTACGTCGCCCAGGAAATCGAGCAGGACATAGTCAAAGCCCCATTCGTGAAAGCCAAGCTTTTCGAGCGTTTCAAAGCCATGAATGATCCCGCGACCACCGCAGCCGCGACCCACTTCGGGTCCGCCCAGCTCCATCGCGAACACACCGTCGCGCTGGAAGCAGACATCCTCGATCTTCACTTCCTCGCCCGCCAGCTTTTTGGCGGAAGATGTCTCGATGATGGTCGGGGTGGATCGACCGCCAAACAACAGGCTGGTCGTGTCAGACTTGGGATCACAGCCGATCAGCAGCACGCGCTTGCCCTGCTGCGCCATCATGTAGCTCAGATTGGCGAGCGCGAAGGATTTGCCCGAACCGCCTTTGCCATAGATCGCGATGATCTGGGTCTCTTTGGTTATTGGGCCGGTCGGCACGGGATCGGGCTCTTGTGACGCCTCGTCGCGCAACGCGCTTACATCGAGCATCGTCATATCTGTCTCCAATCGAGTACCATCTTGCGGCAGGTCGCGTCTTCAAAAGCCGCCGGATAAGCGTCGACCGCCTGATCAGCCGGCCGCACATGGCTGATCAGTTCAGCGAGGCTCAACGCTCCCGATTCCGCGAGCGACCGCGTCGCCGCCAGATCTTCGGGGGTGAATTCGGCGGAAATTCGCAACCGCGCTTCGCGCATAAACGCCGGCGGGAAGCCAAAACTAATCCGGCTGTAAAATCCGGCCAGGACAATCTCACCGCGCTTTGCAAGCCGCCCGATCAGCGCGTCGACAATGTCGGTCGCGCCGCTGGCATCGATGATCGTGCCATAATCACGGCGCGCATCGCTCTCAGGATCGACCACCAAATAGCCATCGCCTTGGCGGCGCGTCGGGTTGGTTTCCCAAACCGTCGGCGCCGGGCCACCCATGGCAATCGTCAGCCGCGCGAGGAGCTGACCAAGAATACCGTGGCCGACAATCAGGTCGGGGGTTGTCCCGCCAGCAATTGCATGGTGCGCCGTAGCGGCAAGCGCCATCAGGATACCGTCGCGGCCCAGCGACTCGGGAATGGGGATCGCGCGAATGCCTGGCATCACGACCCGCCGGGCGGTGCCACCAAACAGGCCTCGCGCCTCCGTGTAAATTCGCGCCGGGTACAAAGACCCACTCACCGATCCGGCCACGCGCATCCTTGCCGGCATCGATGATCCTGCCAACCGATTCATAACCGGGCACCAGGGGATATCCCATGCCGGGAAAAGCCGGCATCTGGCCGGTCCAGAGCAACCTTTCGGTGCCCGAACTGATGCCGCTCCAATCGATTTCAATCAGGACGTCAGCATCACCGACGGGCGTCAGGCTTAACTGGCGGAACGCAATCCGTTGCGGAGCATCCAAAATAACCGCCAGCGTATCCAACTTCCGCTCCCCTGCTTGAGGCCCGTTCCAAAACGGGTCCTCTTCACAGGTGTCACTCTATATTGACGCTTTTCTATGTCAACTTTTATTGACGCTTATTCTGTCAGCGCGTTGCGACAACCGCTCGTACGGTCAGCGGCATCGGTGTCCGGAGCGGCCGAATTTGGTTAAAGCCCGCGAGTCGAAGCATGCCGCTGATCTCTGCCATGCTGCGCGGGCGGCCCGATCCCATCGCCAAAAGATACAGGCCGAAATAGGCATCACCCGCCGGTTCCGCGCCGGGAGTTTCGGCCATTGGCTCAGCGATCAGCAATTTTCCCCCCGGCTCAAGCGATTCGAAAATGCTGCGCAGCAGATTTTGTGCGGGACCGTCATCATGGTCGTGGAGCACCCTGATCAGCGTGATCAGGTCGTGCCCGGCCGGTAAGGCGTCCGCCATGAAATTGCCGCCATGAATGGTCACCCGGTCACCCTGCCCGGCCGCATTCAACGCAGCGCGAGCGCGGTCACCGACCGCGGGCAGATCGAACAGACCGAACTTCAGCCCAGGGACCGCGCGCGCCACCGCGGCGATAAAGGCTCCCTCCCCGCCGCCAACGTCCAGCATGCGGCGATGATCGGAAAATCGATATGCACCAATGACATGTTCGGCAATCAGCGGCTGTGATGCCGCCATCAGCCGCGAATAGGGCGACACATCATCGCTTGATCCCTGCCCGCTGCGTTCAGCGTAACGCCAGTAATCCGACAACTGGCCGCCGCCGCCGCCGCGCCGCAGCAACCCAACAGGATCGGCCAGATCGGCGTAAAGGAGATGATGGTGCGCTACCATCTCGGCAATCCCGCCATTACCGATCAGCGCCGCGCCATCGGCGCCCAGTGCCCAGCGTCGATCGCGCAATTGTTCAACCAGCTTCAGCGCCCGCGCCGCGCGGAGCAGCCGATCGGCACCGTCAGCGGGCAGGTTGATCTGCCGGGCAATCGCATCGGTCGTCAGCGGTTCGGGGTGAAGATGCTGCAGCAATCCGGTCTGGATGCAGGCAGCGAGCGTCTGCGAATAGGTAAACCCGGCCACCAGATCAAAGATCGCCCGCGCCCGCCAGCGCGCGAACGGGCGCGTCAGTGGGAATCGCGCGGCGAAGCGCTGAAACGCGGGATCGGCCAGCAGCCTGTTCCGCCATCCGATCCATCGCTCGCGTCCGGTCATGCCCTGTCCTTGCTGCTGGCGTCCGTCGCGCTGGACGAAACTGACTGTCCAATTGATTTGACAGATGCTAGCCTAACGTCAACCGTGGTGAGAGGGTCTATCGATGTTCGGACCAGATGCGCAGGAAACACACGCCTTTGCCGGCGGGAGCAGAGGCACTGAGCAGACACCCAATATTGCCGCTCGACTCGGCAATCCGTATGACGAATGGAGCCCATTATGGCGCGGCGTCGCCCGCGTGAGCGGGGGCCTGCCCAGCGTCAGCGACGCACAATCGCCACCTTGGCAAGCGCTGCGCGGCCTTGGCCAGTTTCCGCCGCCCGAACCCGGCGTCATCGGCCCGGCGAGTCGCCGCATCGCGCACCAAGGTCCGCGATTCGATGTGCAGGTCGATGCCAATGGCTATGCGTGGTGGTATATCGATGCGTTTAGTGAAGACGGCCAATATGGCCTGACGATAATTGCATTCGTCGGCAGCGTGTTTTCGCCTTATTACAAATTCTCAGGCCGCGGCGACCCCGAAAATCATTGCGCGATCAATGTCGCCTTTACCGGCCCCCGTTCGGGCGCGTGGGCAATGACCGAACGCCCCAGGCAGCGCGTCGATCGAAGCGCGACCCATTTTGCGGTCGGGCCGAGCGCGCTTCACTGGGATGGGGCGGCGCTGACCATCGATATTGACGAGGTATCCGCTCCGTTGCCGGCGCGCGTCCGCGGTCGCGTCCGTGTGTTTCCGATGATGATCGGCAATACCGCGTTCGCGCTTGATCCGGCGGGATTGCATCGCTGGCATCCGATTTCGCCCCGCGCGCGCGTCGAGGTGGATATGGACAGCCCCAATGTCCGCTGGAATGGCGATGGATATTTCGATTCCAATTTCGGTAACGAGCCGCTCGAGGCAGGTTTCGAGGACTGGCATTGGTCACGCGCGCATTTGAGCCGCGATGTGGCGGTGCTGTATGAAGGCACGCGCCGTAACGGCGACCCTTTCAATCTGGCGCTGCGGATGGATCAGCAGGGCAATTGGGAAGACGTTGCGCCGCCGCCCATGGCGCAGCTGGCGCACACCGGCTGGATGATTGATCGCAAAACCCGCGCCGACGCAGGGCATAGGCCAAAAGTGCTTCGGACCTGGGTGGATGCTCCCTTCTATGCCCGATCCGCGCTGGCGACGACGATGTACGGCGAATCGGTCCGTGCAGTACACGAAAGCCTGTCGCTCAACCGGTTTCGATCACCCCTTGTCCAGATGATGCTCCCCTACCGCATGCCCCGCGCTTTCTGGTGAGTCGGCTGCCTTGCGCTTGTCGGCGGCGATTGATCGGCTGACCGACACATATTGCCAGACACAAAAGCCGATGCCGATGGCACCGGAGAGGAGGAGTTCAACCAGGCTGAGATATTTGGGATCCATTGGCCGATCACCCTTTTACCATTGCCGATCCGGTGATGGCCGATCGGCATGTCATCATCATGCTACCGCGTCGGCCAGGCCCCGAACACTAATCGCCTCGATAATCGACCGCACCACCAGCGCCGCATTTTCTTCATGCGCGAGGTGACCAAGCCCGGCCAGAACCTCCACCGTCGCCCCTGGAATACACGATGCTACCTGCTCGACGCCCGATAAAGGCACGGCCGCATCAGCTGCGCCGTGAATCAGGACAACGGGAAGCGCGAGGCGGGGCAGGTCCTGGTACAGCGCGTCGAGATTCCATTCGGCCATCATCGTGATCGCCCCGGCGCAGTGGCCGGCGCGCCGGAACAGCCGGCCATAAAAGGCCGCGCCGGCGGCATCGATGTGCGATCCGGTGCTGCGCGTCAGGAACCGGCCAACTTCGCCCTCGCCCGCGGCAATCCTTGCAAAGATATGCGGCGCAAACGGATTGACGAACAATAATTTGGCCAGCGTCGGGAATATCTTGGCGGCGATTCCGGGAAACGGCATCAAGGCCGGGTTAAGGCCAATCACCATCTGCGGCGCAGCAATCCCGTCAAGGACCATTCGGGCGGCGATGGCGGCACCCGCCGAATGGCCGACGATATAGGCGGGCTCCACTGCCAAAGCCCGAAGCAAATCGCCCATGGCACACGCCATGCCCTGCATCGACATGCCCCCGGCGGGACGCCCGGTGGTAAAACCATGCCCCGGTAAATCAGGCGCAATCACGGTAAAATGCTCGGCCAGCATGGGCGCCACTTCGCGCCAGCTGTGCGTCGCAGCGCCGGTGCCGTGGATCAACAACAACACGGGTCCCTGCCCCATGACCTGAACATGGAAACGAACGCGCCCAACATCGACAAACCGGCTCTGCGCACGATTTGGCCAGTCGCGGCCATCGGTTTCCCAGTCGGGTCGGTCACTTAACATGGTCGTACCCTTATCATGGCTTCGTCATCGCTGGGCAGCTTTCACAGCGGCATGCATTTGCGTGGCGTCGGCGCGCGGCAAAGCCAAATAGCGCGCCCCCATCGCCGCCGCCAGCGATTCGCCTTCGGGCCTTGGGCGGACCGAAATATCGACAAACGCACATTTATAGCCCGCCGCACCAATGGCACCTGCCGCTGCCAGTGCGTCGGCGTCGGCCTGATCGCGGCTGTGGCTGCCATCGGCCGCAACATTGGCGCGACCATCAGTCAGAACGACAATGAAGGGAGAGCGTCCGCGCCTGCGAGCATCGTCGGCTAATGCCCGCGCCGCATTCAGTCCCGCCGCAATTGGTGTCCCGCCGCCACCCGGCAAATCGGCAAGCGACCGCTTGGCGCGAACCAGCGACCGGGTTGGCGGCAACAGCACATCGGCACCCTGCCCCCGGAACGCGACCAACGCGACCTGCGCACGCTTCACATAGGCTTCGCCGAGCAATAGTTCGACCGCGCCCTTGGCTTCGGCCAGGCGGGCGAGAGCTGACGACCCCGACGCATCGACCGCAAAGATTGTCGTCGCTTCGGTACGGCTTTCAAAACGGCGGATGCGCAAGTCATCGCGGCGGATGCGCACCCGGCGATGATCTTCGCCGCCGTCTGCGCGAATCTTTTGCCATGGAGCAGCAGCACGCAGCGTATCGATCAGGCTAAGCCGCAGGCCGCCGCGCGGCACACCGGCGCGCACGCCAACCGGGCGACCGCGGGTTGGCGACTTACGGCGCTCGCCCTTGCCACGCCCTTTACTGGACGGGCCGCGTCGCTGCCCGCCGCGCGCAATTTCGGCGAGCAGCCCCTTGGGAAGGCTGGCAAGAGCGGCCTCAAGCACGACATCGGCCATCGGTGCCTGTTCGGTTTCGGGCTCTGCACGCTGATCAACGTCCTGATCGGAAGGCGGCGACGGTGGCGGCGACGGGTCTTCATCGTCGATCGGTGGCGCTTCGTCCGACGGTGGCAGCTGAGTCGCGCGCGGACCCAGCACCAGCCGCGCGGCAAGGGCCACATCGACTTCGGTTATTTCCAACCGGCCCGCGATGATTGCCGAGGCCCTGGCTGCCCGCAGCGCAAAGATCGGCGCCCTGATCGACTGGATACCGAGAATGGCCGCCGTCGCGGTAATCGCTTCTAAGACGTCATCACTGGCGGGCTCAACCGGCCCAGACGGCGCCGGTATAATGGCCGGCAGGGATCGGGGTCTAACCCCCGATACATTTACTCGAAACGCCAGCCTTTCGCTGAGCACCATCGGCACCGCATCGTCATCGTCGCAGCCGTCATCAAATGCCATGATCGCAAAGCGTGTCGGCATCGCCTCGACAATGCCACCCCGATCGGCCTGAATTTCGCCATTGTCCAGAACCGCAGCAATCCGGGCAGCAATACCCTCGCTCAGCCGCTCGGCCATCGGCACAATCAGCGCGCCGCCGTCGATCTCGGCCAGCAGACCATTTCGCCATACCGGCCTGCCCTGCGACAAGGTGGCGCCAAGATCGATCCCGCCGAGCAGGCGTTCATCATCAATCGATGCGGGCATACGTCTGACCGCTGCCTTATCCGGCATCGCTGCCGTCATCGCCGCCAGCACCTCGTCGCGAACCCCGTCGCCGCCGCTTAACAGCATGCCACCCAGCCCGGCAGGATCAATCGCAAGCAGTCGCGCGGCCAGAACCGCATCATCCCACGCGTCAGGTGCCGCCGCTTGCGGTCCCGTCATACGAATTGTTCGGACAGGACCCGCTCGATCCGCGCGGTGGACCCTGTATCGTCCAAAACGTTGCGGCGCAGCCGATGGCGCAGCGCCATTGGTGCCACTCGTTTCAGATGATCGGCCGTGACAACCGTGTCACCGTCAAGCGCTGCCAAAGCACGACCGGCGCGCATCAGGGTTAGTTCGCCGCGCAGCCCGTCGGCGCCGACTGCCATGCACAATGCCGACGCTCGCGACAAAACGGCATCGGGCATTTCGACGGATGGCAGGAGATCGCGGCCTTTGGCGATACGCTTCAACGTCTTGCGTTCTGCCGATTTCCACTTCTCGACAAATAGCGGCGCGTCCTGTTCAAACGCGTCGCAGCGCTTCAAAATCTCGACACGCTGCTTCAGGTCCTGGGGCGTCCGCACCTCGACCGACAGGCCGAAGCGGTCGAGCAATTGCGGGCGAAGCTCACCTTCTTCCGGGTTGCCGCTGCCGACCAGCACGAACCGGGCAGCATGGCGAATGCTCAGCCCCTCGCGTTCGACGACGTTTTCCCCCGACGCCGCCACGTCGAGCAACAGGTCAACGATGTGATCCTCCAGCAGGTTTATCTCATCGATATAGAGGAATCCGCGATTGGCGCGTGCCAGCAATCCGGGTTCAAACGCTTTCTCACCAGCCCCCAGCGCGCGTTCCAGATCCAGCGCACCAATTACCCGATCCTCGGTTGCCCCCAACGGCAGGTCGACGAACGGCACCGGCATGGTCGCGGCCTTGCCGGGCTTGTGCAGTTCGGGCGCCGGGCAGCGATCGCCGGTTCCCGGATTGCAGTTGTACCGGCAGCCCGCAACAACCGGAATCGGCGGCAACAGGCCAGCGAGCGCACGAACGGCGGTCGATTTGCCGGTGCCCCGATCGCCAAAAACCATGACCCCGCCGATCCGGGCATCCACGGCCGCCAGCAGCAGGGCCAGTTTCATCTCGTCCTGACCGACGATTGCAGTGTATGGGAAGGAAAGACGCATGCATCCCGTGTAACATGCGTTGGACACTCCACAAGATGGGCACCAGTAACTCTATGCCAATTCCAGTCATTGCAGGCATCGCCTGGGCCGTCATTCTCGGTGGTGTGGGCGGATTCATGACGACCATCGGCCCGTGGTATAGAAAGCTGAAGAAACCCTCATGGCAGCCGCCCGATTGGCTGTTTGGGCCGGCATGGACAATCATTCTGGGGCTTGCCGCCTGGGCCGCGATCATTGCCTGGTATGCCGCGCATACCGAGATGGAGCGGACAGCCGTCGTCACCCTCTTTTTGGTCAACGGCGTGTTCCACTTCGCGTGGAGTCCGTTATTCTTCACGCTCCGGCGCCCCGACTGGGCATTGGTCGAAGTCATTTTCCTGTGGGGATCGCTGGTCTCGATGGTGCTGGTGCTGTGGCAGATTTCGCACCAGGCAAGCCTGCTCATCCTGCCCTATCTTGCCTGGGTCAGCTTTGCCGCGTTCCTCAACTGGACGATCGTCCGGCTCAACCAGCCGTTTGGCAAGGTCTAGCCATTTGGGAACGGCGCAGTTCGCGTGTAGAATAAGGTCGTTGATGAAGAGGATCATGATGCCGAACGCCTGAAAGGAAAGCCGCCATGCCAACGCTGGGTGCCACCGCCATTCCCCATGCCATAACGCTGCCCGATATTCGCAAGATCGGCACTGCGGATCTCAATTGGGCACTGGCCGAAGGGTGGAAGGATTTCCGGGCAAAGCGCGGCGACCTGATCTTTGCCGGGCTGCTTTATCCTATCATCTGCCTGACCGCGATCTATGTGACGGTCAACGATCCGCTGCTGCCGTTACTCTTTCCGCTTGTCGCCGGACTTTCCATTGCCGGGCCCGCCGTCGCCAGCGGATTTTATGAACTCGCCCGCCGGCGTGAAGAGCATCTCGATGCCAGCTGGTGGCATTTTCTTGATCCGTTGCAGGGGCGCAGCCGCGTCCCGCTCGCCGTCCTCACCATCGGGCTAGCCGGTCTGTTCGTCGGCTGGCTGATCGCCGCTTATCTGATTTATGTTCTCGTCTTTACCGGGCTCGAACCGATCCATGTCAGTGACATTGCCGGCCGCCTATTCACCACCAGCGAAGGCTGGGCGCTGATCCTGATTGGGAATCTGGTCGGACTCGGCTTTGCCGTCGTCACGCTGGTGACAAGCGCGATGTCGTTTCCGATGGTGGTCGACAAACCCGTCGATGCGCTGACGGCGGTCCGCACGTCGGTAAAGGCGGCGCGTGAAAACGCAGGCGCGATGATGGGTTGGGGGATGCGGATCGCTGCGCTGCTGGCGTTGGGCACTATGCCCGCAGGGATCGGCCTTGCGGTTGTGCTGCCCTGGCTCGGCTATGCGACCTGGCATTTGTACACGCGCGTCGTCGTTCGCTGATGGTCAGCCTGCCGGCGCGGCCTGACTATTCATCTGGATGAACTGATCAATCAATTGCAGTCGTTCGATGATCTTGCCGCGATAGGCTGCATTGGCGGGCGTTAACCGCAACGCCCTGGTCCACTGGTCACGCGCGGCCTGCAATTGCCCGCCGGACAGATAGGCGAGGCCCAGAAAATAATAGGGCGCGGGATGTCCGGGTGCCAGGCGCTTCGCTTGCGTGAAGGCGAATAAGGCGCTGGGCGACACCGCGCCGCCATCGCTGGCCGACAGCGTGCTTCCCAGTTCGGTCCATAACGCGGCATTATTAGGATAGCGGCGGACGCCGCCCAGCGCGGCCTGGGCGGCGGTCCGCGGCTGCCCCGCGCGGATCAACGCATCGGCGGCGCCGAGATAGGAAATGCCATTATGAAAGGTGCCGAACATTTCATCGCGCAACTCGATATCGTCGGCATCAATCCTGACCGATTCGGTTGCCGGCGTTGCCGCATGTTCGGCGACATCCGGGCTGCCCTGCAGAACATAGCCGGTGGCAGCAAGCATCAGCGCGGCACCCACGCTGGTCCAAAGAAGGCGCGGCACACCAAGCAGCCACAGCCCTGCAGCGACGGCCAGTCCAAGCAGAATAAGGACAACCCAGCCCATCAGCGCTGCACTCGCCGTTTGAAACTGGCGCGCGCAATCCACGTCCCAAGACCGAGCAGCAGCAAGGGGGCAATCCACAACGGCGCGGTTACGCCGCTCAGCGGCGGATCATAGGTTACATAATTGCCATAGCGTTCGATCAGCCAGGCGCGAACCGCCTGCGGCTTTTCGCCAGCCGCAATCCGTTTGCGCACCAGCGATCGCATGTCGCCCGCCATTTCGGCATCTGAATCTGCGATCGATTGCCCCTGACAAACGACACAGCGCAGTGTCGTCATCAGTGCCTTGGCCTCCGCTTCCTGAGTCGGATCGGGCAATTGGGTGTAGGCCATATCAGCCGGCGGCAGCCGCGAATCGGCAATGGCCAAGGTCGGCATGGCGACGATCATCAGCAGGATCAGGCCAAGCCGCTTCATGCGCCCCTCCTGATCAACGCGGCGATCTCATCGACATCTTCGGCGCGAATTTCGCCGATATGCTGGAGCAATATCCTGCCCTGCCCATCGATCACAAAGGTTTCCGGAACGCCGGACGATCCAAGCGCCAACTGGATCGAGCTATCCGGATCATTGCCGATGCTGGCATATGGATCGCCATAACGACTGAGAAAGTCCTGGACGTCGCGAGGTGTATCGCGGATCGCCACGGCATCGATCGTAATGCCCATCTGTTTCAAACGCGCCAGTTGCCGCGCTTCGGCAATGCAGGGGATGCACCAGCTCGCAAAAACATTGAGCAGCCGCGACTTGCCTTGCTTAAAGGCGGCAGTCGACAATCCGGGCTTTGACGGAACCATCGGGGCCAGTGCAAATGCCGGAAGTGGGCGCCCAATCATTGCGGAATGAACAGTGCGGTCAGCCGGCTTGAGCAATCCAAAGCCGATCACGGCAAACAGGACCGCAAACAATCCCAGCGGCAGCCAGATAAGCGCCCGCCTCATGCTGGCACGGCCACACGCTGGGTCGTGCGGGCTTCACGCCGGATGCGGCCAAGCAACGACAGGGTGCCGCCGAATGCGACCAAGATTCCACCCAGCCAGATCAACGTCACAAATGGTTTCCACCATAGCCGCAATTGCCAGCGGCCATCATCAGCAGGCTGGCCGAGCACGGTGTAAAGCTGGCCGCCAGCCCGGGTCGCAATCGCCGATTCACTGGTCGTGGTGACCGGGTTGGCGAAATAACGCGACTGGGGATATAAGCGGAACGCGGTACCGGCAGGCTCGCCGTTGCTGCCAATTTGGTTGACCAGCAACGTTGCTTGCAGGGCGGTCCAGTTGGGGCCGACGATTGGCGTAATCCCTTCCAATGTTACCTGATAGGGACCAACCCGCTTCGCCTCGCCCACCGAAGCCGCCACCAGCGTTTCTTTGGTAAAGGCCGTTTCGCACGCCATGCCCGCGACGCTGACCGCAATGCCCAGATGTGCGATCACCATGCCATAAGTGAACAAGGGCGTCCGGCGCAGATCCCGCTTCCACAGCGGCGCCACGCTCGCCACCGCCAGGCCGGGCGCGATTGCCAGCCCCAACATTGGCATCAGCGGCATCGACGGGACCAACGCAATCAGGCTGGCCAGCGCAAACGTCGTCACCGCAATCGGGATGGTCATGCGCTGGGTCAGCGGGTTAATGCCATCGCGTCGCCATCGGATCAGCGGGCCAGCGGCCATAATCGCAAACAGCACCAGCGCAATCGGACCGGTCGTTTTGTCAAAGAAGGGCGGCCCCACCGATAGCTGGACCCCCATGCCGGCCGCGACGATGGGGTACAGCGTGCCGATCAGCACGATGCCAAGGATGACCGAAAGCAACAGATTGTTGGCAACCAGCGCACCTTCCCGGCTGACCAGTTCAAAGGTTGATCCCGCGCGAATGGTGCTGACCCTTAGCGCAAACAATGTCATCGCACCGCCGATGTAAATCGCCAGCAGCGCAAGGATGAACGCCCCGCGCTTGGGGTCGACCGCAAACGAATGGACACTGGTCAAAATGCCCGACCGGACCAGAAACGTCCCCACCATCGACATGGAAAAGGCTACCACGGCGAGCATGATCGTCCAGGCCCGCAGGCCGTCGCGCGTCGCCAGCACCGTTACCGAATGGAGCAGCGCCGTTGCCGCCAGCCATGGCATCAATGAGGCATTTTCCACCGGGTCCCAGAACCACCACCCCCCCCAGCCAAGGATGTAATAGGACCAGTAGCTGCCCGCAGTTATGCCAAGCGTCAGGAACACCCACGCGCCCAGCACCCAGGGTCGCATCGCGCGGGCAAAGGCAGGGCCCACATCACGCGTGACCATCGCGCCGACCGCGAACGAGAACGCAACCGATATCCCGACATAGCCGATGTAAAGTGTCGGTGGATGGAACGCCAAACCGGGGTCCTGGAGTAGCGGATTCAGACCATTACCGTCTGCTGGCGGTGGCGTAATTCGCGTGAATGGGTTTGAAGAAAACAGCAGAAATGCATAGAATCCAAGCGCAATTGATGCCTGCGCGCCCAGCGTCGCGATCAGGGTGCGCTGGTCCAGACGATGTTCCAGAATCGCAACCGCGCCCCCCGCCAGTCCCAAGATGGTGACCCAGAGCAGCATCGAGCCTTCGTGATTGCCCCAGGTCCCGGCGATCTTGTAGATCAGCGGCTTGGCCGAATGGCTGTTTTCAGCCACCAACAGCACCGACATGTCCGACCGGACAAACACGGCGATGAGCAGCAGCATCGCCGCTGCAGCAAGCAGCCCCTGCACAATCGCGATCGGCCGTACGGCCCGCATCGCATCGTGCTGATCCCTCGCAACCCCAACGGCTGCGAGGATCAATTGCAATGCCGCCAAAGCAGCTGCGAACCAGAGTGCGGCGAGCCCCGCTTCAGCAATCATTGTTGCAGCGTTTTCGTCTCATGCATCTTGCCCGCCATTTGCGGCGGCATGTACCGCTCATCATGTTTGGCGAGCAGATTATCGGCAACAAAGCTGCCATCAGGCCGGAACTGGCCCTCGGCAACGACGCCCGACTTTTCCTTGAAAAGATCAGGGGTTACCCCCCGGAAACTGACTGGCACGGTTGCCTTGCCATCAGTGACGATAAACTGGATCGAAACCCCGTCGGGCTGACGCTTGATCGATCCGCCCTCAACCATGCCGCCCAGCCGCACCGACTTGCCAAGCGGCAATCCGTCTTTCTTCACATCACCGGGCGCGAAGAAAAACGATGCCTGATCCTTCAACGCGGACAGCGCCAGACCGCTGGCCCCGGCAATCGCGCCGACCGCCAATAACGCCAGCACCAGTCGTTGATGTTTTGCCTTCATGACGACCGCTTTTCCGCCGCACGCATCGACAGCCAGCTGATCAGCGCGATCCCTGCCGACGCGACCAGCGTCAATACATAGGCCGCGGTTACAAAGGGCCAGGGGTTCATCAATTACTCTCCGTTGCGAAATCGCTGGTCGCCGCCATGCGACGCATCCGCGCCTCTATCCGCGCGGTCGCCAGCATTGCGCGCATCCGCATGATGACGATAGCGGCAAAAAAGAGCGTGAACCCGCCGAGCGTGTACCACAATGGCCATAGCAAGGTGCTGTCGATCGTCGATTTGGTCAGGCCGATGCTTTGCCCCTGATGGAGCGTATTCCACCAGACGACCGAATAACGAATGATCGGCAACAGCACCGATCCGGCGATGCCGTAAATTGCGGGGATGCGTCCGTCGCCCCCGCGATCGGCGTCCGCCCGGGCAAGCGCCATATATCCCAGATAGACAAAGAACAGCAGCAGCATCGATGTCAGGCGTCCGTCCCATTGCCAATATGTGCCCCAGGTCGGACGCCCCCAGATTGATCCGGTGGCCAAGCAAAGCGCGGCGAACATTGCCCCCGGCATCGCAATTGCGCGGGCCGCCACGGCCGCGAGCGGATGCCGCCAGACAAGATAAATCAGGCTGGAAACAGCAATCCCGCTCCATCCCGCCATACCAAGCCATGCCGTGGGGACATGAATGTACAGAATGCGAACCGTTTCGCCCTGCAGATAATCGGGCGGTGTCTGGGTCAACCCGGCCCATACCCCGATCGCGATCAGGAGCACACCGGTCCAGAACAGAATCGGCGTCAGCGGGCGAGCAATTTTCAAGAACCGCGCGGGGTTCGCCAGAGCATGGATTACAGACACAACACTTAGTCTATTACGGTGCTTCCCCAAACAAGTCCACTGGTGCTTTAGGCCAGTTTGAGCGGACAGCCAGTTTGTGCGGACAGAATGTATCGGACCAAAACATCACCCGGCCCGCGCACCTTCTGCTGCGCCTTTGCGCCATCTGACCCAATAGCGCCGCGATGGCGCAAACCGAAAGTTGGCCGCAATGCCCCACCCCAAGCATGAACCACCGGGCCGGAGACCATTTTAGCAAGCTTATGAAATGATCGTACCCGGGTAGAGGACAGCAAATAATTGCGGCACCGCTACACCGCCATCATGGAACTATTCGGCCAGAGAAACATTTTAGCAAGTTATGGTCATTAATTTGTCGGAAAAGGTCGCGATCGCAAAATCAGAAAAAAATGACAGTGGCGGCGAAGGTTCTGGCGGCGTCGAACGTTGAGCGGGGAGTTGGGCGATCATCTCACGATCGTCCCTTTGTGTTGCGAAAATACAATATGCGTTGGGTGTAATTTTTCTGAAACACGTATTTAGCCCAATTAGATAGTAGGCAAAAATACCTAGCCGGCTTAGAGAGCGTTAATGATCAGAGTTCTGGATCGGTAACCATGGCAACGCAAGTCAACAGGCCGCGACCCGGCAGTGCTCCCGATATCGTTACCCCCGCCTTGATTGGCGCGGCGGTAATCCGGCAGGAGGCGCAGGCACTGCTGTCGCTTGCCGACGCGGTCGGCGATTCCTTTGGCAGCGCCGCGCAGGTGCTGGCATCGTGCCGGGGCCGGATCGTCGTTACCGGGCTTGGTAAATCCGGCCATATCGGTCGAAAGATTTCTTCGACGCTTGCCTCAACCGGTTCGCCGTCCTTCTTTCTCCATGCCGCCGAGGCAGGGCATGGCGACCTGGGCATGTTGAGCGAGAACGACGTGCTGCTGGCGCTGTCGAATTCGGGGGAAACCGCCGAATTACGGCCGATCATCGCGCGCGCGCTGCAACTGAACGTCCCGGTCATCGCCATCGCGTCACGGCCGCGGTCGTTTCTGGTCAATGCCGCCAATTTTCCGTTGCTGTTGCCCGATGTGACCGAAGCCTGCCCGCATGGGACGGCGCCGACGTCATCGACAACGATGATGCTCGCCTTGGGCGATGCGCTCGCGATCGCGGCGATGCGGGTGCGCGGCACGACCATTGCCGACATTGCCCGGTTTCACCCAGCGGGATCGATCGGCAATCGGCTGGCGCCGGTGGAAACGCTGCTTCGTCCGCGTGCACGGCTGCCATTGGTGGGCCCCGATGCCATGCTGAGCGACGCCATCGTCGAAATGACGTCGGCGGGTCGCGGCGCGGTGTGCGTGGTCGACGATGCCGGTTTGCTGGTCGGTATCATCACCGACGGAGACATCCGCCGGTCCATCGACAAGGTGCATGTTTCGCGGTGCGGTGATGTGATGAATGTTGAACCGCTGACGATCCGGGAGGGCCGCACACGCGAGGATGCCTATCACGTAATGCACGACAATCGTATCACCGTGCTGGTGGTCGTGGCACGGGATAATGATCGAAAGCCGCTGGGCATCATCCATATTCACGATCTAGAATTGATTGCGTGACCGCTGGCAATTTCGCCGTCGCTGATGCCATTATTGTCATCCCCGCCCGATATGCATCCAGTCGCTATCCCGGCAAACCTCTCGCAGCGGTGCACGGCGCTGGCGGCGTCGCGAAATCGCTGATCCAGCGCAGTTACGAGGCCGCCTGTGCCGTGCAAGGCACCCCCAGCGTGGTGGTTGCAACGGATGATGACCGGATTGCAGTTGCCGCGCGCGGCTTTGGCGCTTCGGTGGTTATGACGCCGGCAAGCTGCGCCAATGGCACCGAACGGGTCGCGGCCGCGGTGGCGCGCCTGCCGATGGCCGACGATGGTTTGGCTGACATCATCGTCAATTTTCAAGGCGATGCGCTGCTGACCCCGCCCGATCTGGTTGAACGCCTGATCGCCCACATGGCCGCGAATCCCGGTTGCCCTGTTGCGACCGCCGCCGTGCGCTGTTCACCATCTGCGTATCGTTATCTGATCGCCGACCAATCAGCCGGCCGCGTTGGCGGCACCACCGTCGTCGTCAATGCAAAGGGCAACGCCCTGTATTTTTCAAAGCGCGTATTACCCCATCTGCCGCCCGGTCATCCGGCTGAGGCAGAGCCCCCGGTGCTGTTGCATGTCGGGTTATATGCCTATCGCCGGTCTGCCCTGGCGCACTATGCGGCCCAGCCGGCAACGACGCTCGAAGATCTGGAAGGTCTGGAACAATTGCGCTTTCTGGTTCATGGCATCCCCGTTGCGGTGGTCGCGAGCGACCCTCCCGCCTGGGATTTGATCGAACTCAATAATCCGGGCGACCTTCCCGCGATCGAAGCAATATTGGCCCAGCGAGGCATTGAGTAACGCACATGGAGATCAACGGGCACAAGATCGGCAAGGACCAGCCCCTGTTCCTGATCGCCGGACCATGCGTGATCGAATCCGAGGCACTGGTCATGCAGGTGGCCGATCGCTTGCGCAGCATCGCCGACAAGCTGGGCATGATGATCATTTTCAAAAGCAGCTTCGACAAGGCGAACCGGTCATCCGGCGCATCGTTCCGGGGACCGGGCATCGATGAAGGGCTCAACATCCTGGCCAAGGTACGCGACGCGACCGGCCTGCCCGTGCTGACCGATGTCCACACGCCGGAACAGGCTGTGATCGCGGCTCAGGTAGCTGATGTTATTCAGACCCCCGCTTTTCTGGCGCGCCAGACCGACCTGATCGAGGCGGCGGCCGCCACGGGCAAACCGGTCAATTTCAAAAAGGCCCAGTTCATGGCCCCCGGCGACATGGCGCAGCTGGTGGCCAAGGCGCGCCGCGCCGCCGAGTTGGCGGGCGTGGCGACCGACAATTTCGCGCTGACCGAGCGCGGCAGCAGCTTTGGCTATCACAATCTGGTCGTTGACATGCGGGGCCTTGCGACAATGGCGCAGACCGGTTGCCCGATCGTGTTTGATGCCACCCATGCGGTCCAATTGCCCGGCGGCATGGGCGACCGGTCGGGCGGTGATCGTCGGTTCGTCCCCGTTCTTGCCCGGGCGGCAGTGGCAGCGGGCGCACACGGCGTATTCATGGAAACGCACCCTGATCCTGACCAGGCACTGTCCGATGGGCCCAATAGCTGGCCGCTGGACAAGTTCGAAACGCTTGCCGCCGAGCTGAAGGCGCTTCACGAGCAACCGTCTGCGTTCTGATGCCGCAGCCGCCGCTGTCTGTGCTTCGATGCCCACCCTTCCCCGGCGCGAAAATTCCTTTGCTCGCCGTCCAGGATGCCCCCGCACCAGTTGAACGAGAAACCGCTGAAGAATGTGCGTCCCTGATGCGTCAGCACCGCGTGGGGGGCGCCTTTTGGGGCGAAGATGATCCCTGGTCGACGTTTGACGGCAAGCTGGAATGGCACGGCAAGGCTGATGACGAAAACGCGCTGCTCGCCCGCATTGCCGGGCTCCGCGTGAAGCTGGAAGGGCACGGCCGCTTTGCCGATTGCGCCAGTGATCAGGGGTATGAGACCACAACGCTGGTCGAGCGCCACGTGCTTGTCGGATGGCGCTTCGTCTCGCCCTTTGATGGCACGACCACCAATGCCCCAAAGACCATTGCCCAGCTTAGCGAATGGCGCAGGCTGATCATGAACAACCGGGAGATTGCCGGCGTCATGGGCGTCGCGCGGTGGAAGCGATCGACCATGACAGCGATGCTGTGGGACGGCATGCATGGCCCGCATTACATTCGCCAGGTCGGCGACCTGAAACGCCCGGGCATCGTCGCCGTCTGGAAATCCCGCACCCCGCGCGCCGCACTCGATGCCCTGCTTGCCTCAGGCCGCCAGATCGCCGAGCTTGAGGATGGATTTATCAGGTCGGCAGGGCTCGGCGCCGATTGCATCCCGCCCCTGTCGATCGTGGTCGACCGCCAGGGCATCTATTTCGACCCCGGCCAGCCCAGCGACCTTGAGACGATACTACAGCATGCCGATATCGACGATGAAACCCTGGCGCGTGCAGCGGCGTTACGCGAAAGGCTTATAGTCGCCGGGATCAGTAAGTATGGCCTGGACGCTGAGCCATTTGTCCGCCCCGCTGGCGCGCGCCGCCAAGTCCTTGTGACAGGACAGGTAGAAGACGATCGGTCGGTACTGACTGGTGGGGCTGGCATGTGCAACCTCGACCTCTTGCGGCAAGCGCGGGCCTTAGAGCCGGACGCTTATCTCATCTACAAGCCGCATCCGGACGTCGAGGCAGGTCACCGCAAAGGCAGAATAGCCGACAGCGATGCTCTTGTGTTCGCCGATCTGGTGGAGCGACGGGCGCCCATTGCAGGAATATTGGCGAGCGTCGAAGCCATCCATGTCATTACCTCCCTGGCGGGATTTGAAGGTCTGATGCGAGGCAAGGAGGTCGTGGCGCACGGCGCGCCTTTCTTCGCTGGTTGGGGAGTCACTACCGACTTGCAGCAGGTGTCCGCGCGGCGAACGCGACGCCGAAAGATAGATGAACTCGTGGTAGCGACGCTGATCCTCTATCCGATATATTTTGACCCCGTCTCCAGACTACCTTGCCCTGTTGAGATGCTCGTCCAGCGCATGGAAGCGGGTGCAACGGCCATCATCACACCAGTTGTTCGTTTGCGCCAATGGCAAGGAAGGCTTAACTTGTTTTTCAATGCATGGGGGCGTCGCCATGATTAAACCAATTGCGTTGCCACCGCGGACTTTTCTGTTCCTGCAAGGACCGCCCGGACCGTTTTTCCGCCGACTGGGTGACGAATTGCTGCGGCGCGGCATGGGCATCTACCGGATCAATCTGAATGGCGGCGACCGGCGCGACTGGCGCGAAGGTAGCATCGAGTTTCGCGGTACACCGGCCGATTGGCCTATGTTCTTTGACCGCTTCGTTCGGCAACACAACGTCACTGACCTCGTTCTATATGGCGACTGCCGTCCTATGCATTTGTCCGCGCATAGGCTGGCTAAGTTGCGCGGCATCCGCATCCACGTGTTCGAGGAAGGTTACATTCGTCCGGACTGGATGACGCTGGAGCGCGATGGCGTAAATGGCCACTCGACAATTATCCGCGACCCGGCGGAAATTATAGCGGCAGCCCGCGGGTTACCCGCTTTGCCCCAGCTGCCGCCGATCACCGCCAGCTTCAAGCGCCGCGCGCATGATTCATACTGGCACTATCATTACATCGTTACTGGACGGCTGCGCTTTCCCTATTACCACAACCACCGCCAAGGATTTATCATCGGGGAAGGTCTGGGCTGGATTAAGAAGTTTCTCCTTGCAAGGCGGCGTCAACGCCTGGCGGACGAGGCGCTCGCTGCAATTAAACATCGCGACTATTTCCTGTTCCCGCTGCAATTGACGGGCGATTATCAGATCCGCGCGCACTCCCCATTTGGATCAATGGAAATTGCCGCCGATTATGTGCTCGACAGCTTTGCTCAGAATGCCCCACCGAACAGCTTGCTGGTTGTGAAAGAACATCCGCTCGATTGCGGATTCCACAGCTGGCCCGCGTTTTTCCGAAAGCGCGCGAGGGCGCTCGGCCTGGCGGACCGGATAATCCATATTGACGGCGGCGATCTGCAGTCTCTGGCGCAAAATTCAGTCGGGGTTGTCTGCGTCAACAGCACGTCGGGTACGTTAGCACTGGAAACCGGCACACCGGTCATTGTGCTCGGCGACGCGGTATATGACATCGCTGGCGTCACGCACCAGGGCGCGCTCGACACCTTCTGGTGCGCGCCGCAGCTTCCCGACGCCGAGCTTTGGCATGCCTTTAAAAAAGTCCTGCACCACAGATCACTCGTACGCGGCGGCCTTGCCAGCGAATCGGCGATCGCGACGCTGCTGGAAAACAGTGTTGAACGGCTGATTTCAGACGACAAATTCGACGTACGGACTGAATTTGCCCTCGCTAAAGGAACGGCCGGGTAATCCAGTGTACCTTTGTCCGGCAGGGCTCGGGCGCCACGATGAAGCCTGTTTTTATTGGCCTATTGATAGGCTGTTGTTTCATCCAGCCATGCCTCCACCTCGGCAAAATGCTGTTCCCATGATGGCGCTGTAAAATGTGTCAGCCGCTCGACCTGGGCCGCCCGCTGACAGCTATTCGGGGCAAGATACTGCAGCAGAAGATCAACCCACCCAGGGACATCATTAGGATCAAGATAATCGACGATGTCTTCGGCTGTTTCGCGAAACACCGCTAAATTGCTCGCAATGACAGGTGTTCCCATCGCCAAAGCTTCGGATAGCGGCAGACCCTGCCCTTCTGCGAAGCTAGGAAACAGCAACGCACAGGCATGCGTCAGATAGGCGGTTAGCTCATCATCGCTGCAGTGGTTTCGCTCAATGACGTGCCGTCGCAGATCGGCGTTGTGGTCCAGCGCGGCAAATACATCCTCAGCCGCCCAGCCACGCGCCCCAATAATCACAAGATGCGGCGTATCCGGCCCCAATCGAACAGCAAGCTCTTCCCAAATGCGCAACGCCAAGGCGTAATTCTTACGTCCTTCAATCGTACCAATCATCACGAAATAGGGCTTCGCGATGGGGGGGGAGCTATTGGTAGGCCGCCGAATCGAGATCCCTAGCGGCACAGCCAGCGTCGGTGGCATCGGCAGCCCTTGCTCGCCCGCAAATTGCGCCAGGAGTCGCTCGCTTTCACGGCTAATCGTCAAAATTCCACTTGCCACGCTAAGTGCACCCCGCATGCGTTCGGCGTGGCGGATCGCTTCGCCAGCGCGGCAGAATTGAGGATGGGTGATTGGGATGATGTCATAGATGCAATAGATTGCGCGAACCCCGGAACCGCGCACCCACCGAGCATGCCCGGGGAGATCAAGTCCGGTATGGCCTAAATTCAGATAGGTCGCTCCGCGCAGACTCCTGCTATTTCCGTCCAGGTCGACCAGAGCCCGAGCCAGCAAGGCGATCGCCCGGCGACGAAACCCCTCGCGGTGCTCCGCCAACATTGTAATCAGCTCTTTCGATTGGTTCCGCGCCAGCACTCTCGTGAAGCCGCCGCGCTGGACGACAGCCTGGGCGCGATCACCAAAATGATGCATATAGGCGAGGCAGGCCCGGTCGATCCCGGTCGGTAACTGGCCGCGCCAGCGCCGCCAAAGCATTCGGCTGACGTCGATCAGCAGAGTAGGGTTGGCTGCCATAAAAGTCTGTCGACTACCGATCCAAACAGCACATCAGCCCGTTGGCTCCAGCCCCGCATCGGTTAGCCAGCCGTGACGATAAAGCAAGCGAAAGACTGGGTTGATGACCGGATTGCTCCAGCCGTTGTTGGTCGCAAAATCACGTTTTAGACTATCGTGATGCTTCTGATGGGCGGCGGGTGACATTAGCAGGCCCAGACGACGCATAAGAATAATGATCGTCGGGTTATCGTCCCGGTGTAGCGTCCCATGAAAATATTGGGCGAAAGTGCCGCCAACCATGAGTGCAACGAACCCGGCAATGACCCAGCCAGGAGGCGATAAAACCCAGCAAGACAAATTGAGCAACAGCGACAAGGGTGTGACCGCGACGACGGTTGAGCCAATTTGCACAATCATCGAACGCCTGCCCAACGCATCTGGGCGTGGATGATGATTCTTGAAGTCATAGACTAGCCGCTCAAATGGGCCGACCTTTGCCATCACCTGGCGGCGCAGATCCTGATAATGCTGGCTGGTGCGGTCGCCGGTGTAAAAATACAGGTCGTCAAACCCAACGCCTGAGCGACATGGGCGATAGTCCATGTAAAGGTGAATAACGCCCGACGCCAAGTCAGCAAAATACCAACCAACCAAGATAGCAATGGGCACCCAGATATCGGCATGCACAACAGCGAACGCCAGATTAGCGCTCAAAGAAGCAGCAAATATGATCAAGATGGCTGTCATGACCCGATCATCAACAAATATCAAAGTCCGTTATGGGATAATAGCTGCCGTGGTCGCGATTGGTAAAATCGTCGAGGAGATAATGCTCACAAATTTCTGTACATCGGCTAAAGGCGCGTTCGATACATAGAGCACGTCTTTATTCCTGATTGGGAAGCCCTGTGCGATGAAGAAGGTGGCCGGATTCTTCATGTCCACGCGGTAGATAACGGGCACCTTGCCATCGGGCGTCGTGCGCACTTCTGTACCCGGTGGCAGACCAAGAACTGATGGGTCCTCGAGGCGGAATATGAAAACACCGCGCACATCGGCGCGCTGATCCTGCAGCCCGGCGACACGACCCAGCGCCTGTGCGAGTGTCAGGCCGGTACCCTCAAAGGGCAATTCTTCATTGCGCCCGGTCGCACCAAGCGCGGTGAAACTGAACGGCTGGTAGAGCGCCGTCACGACATCGTCGGCCTGCAACCGGATGTTCTGGCGCGGATCATTGATCACGCCCGAGAGTGGCATCGACGCCACCGTCGCCCCCCGCGTGATCTGGATCGTCATCTTGCCGACGGGCTGCTTAACGCCACCCGACGCCGCCAGAATGTCGAGCAACCGCTCACCGCGGGCGGTAAGCGGCACACGCGCACTGTTCGCCACGTCGCCCACAATCGTCACGTTCGCGCTCGCATTGCGGGTTAACCGGACAATCGCCTGCGGCTCGTGAGCTTTGCCAATAAGCCGGCTGGTAATGTCCCTTTCGATCTGCTGCGGCGTACGGCCTGCAGCAACCACCGACCCAACGAAGGGGATGGTAATACGCCCTTCGCTGTTGACCATTTGCTCAGGCAAGGTCGTCCCGCGCGCGAGCGCGTTAGTTGCGGCCGCCGAGGCGAGCCGACTGTCACCACTTGTGGCGCCGAACAATGCGGCAGGAGGCGCTTCCCAAATCGCGATATCGAGTACGTCGCCACGACCGACGACCGACCCGATTGGAATGCCGTCTCCCAGCCGGTCTGAAAACAGACCAACATGCTCTTCATTAACAATCCGGCGAGCAACGGAGTCGGAAACATCAACGATACGGATATCGGCATTGCCCGCGACCGCGCTTGTTCCTGCCCGATTAACCGCGCGGGCGCTTGGGCCAGCGGCTGAAATGAACGAACATCCCGACAATGCCAAGCAGCTCAGCCCAACAATAGCGCTGAGCAAGATTGGCCGGACAAACGTAATATGGTTCACTTGTGGCAAATTGCCTGGCTGCCTGCTCATCGTTTTCCTAAACTAAATTCAATATTAGTGCTGTTAAAGACGTTCAAAAATCGACCGGAGGACAGTGAGTACTCATGCGCTCCGGCTTTACCGATTGTCGAATGTCTATGCTGCATGCTCTAAAAAACGCCCCGCTCTATCCAAGATCGACGGACAGAGCAAAGCCTGTATTGCATTCAGATTAGCCCGAAATTGTGGCAGCATAACGCATAGGGGGCGCCCATAAATCGGATGCGTTGCACCGTCCGGCCGACTATCGTCAATCGGCCGACGTTCGCAACGCTGTCGCTACGACTTGGCAACATGATCATAAGCATCAACGGTGCGTGTCGCGCATTCGGCCCAGCTATACCGCGCCGCTTGCGCGATACCGGCCGCAATCGCCCCTTCACGCCAACTTTCGTCCTCTAGCGCACGAGCGATCGCTACCGAAAAGCCCGGAACGTCCTCCGGCTCAATCACCATAGCGGCCTCGCCAGCCACTTCAGTCAAGCATGTGTTCCCCGCGATCAGTGTCGGCACGCCGCTTGCCATCGCTTCAAGCGGCGGCAAGCCAAATCCCTCATAGCGCGACGGATAGCAGAAAACCCGTGCACCAGCATAAAGCAGTGGTAAATCCGCGTTCGAAACAAAGCCGGGGTATTTCAGCCAGCCTTCGTGCAGCCCTTGGTCAATCTGGTCGAGTAGCGGTGTGTTCTGCCAACCGGTCGATCCCGCAATCACCAGCGGATAGCGTAACCGCAGCGGCGACGGCAGCATCTGCCATGCCGACAATAACCGATCTATTCGCTTGCGGGGCTCAAGCGTCGAAATGCAGAGCCCATAGCCGCCCGGTTGAAGCTTCAGTGATTGAAGCGGCCCCTCGATCTCCGAGCGCAAACGCGGTGCAAATTCCGGCCCTACACCGAGCGGGACCGACCAGACGCGATCCTCCCCAAGTCCGGTGAATTCGATCAGCTCACGTCTTATCCATTCGCAGTCTGTCAAGATCAGTCGCGCGCGATCAACCGTCTTCGTAAAATTGGCCTCGAACGCGGCAATCCTTGCGGCGGGGTGAGTTTCGGGAAATTTGAAGACCGACAGATCGTGGATTGTCGCCATCCCCCGCTCTGCCCAATCAGGAAGAAAATAGTTGGGCGCATGGACAATCCCATTGCCAAACCGATCGTACCGCCACCATTTATCCAATCGGCGACGCAAGCCTTGTCCCCGACGGCGGCGTTGTTGGCCATCGCCGTGCAAGAGGATCGAGGGATCGTCAAACCACTGCGCCCCCCTGAAACATGATAGCCCAGCCATACGTGAATCACGCGGCACGCGTTGCGTCAGCTCCCAGCAATAGCGGCCAATACCTGTCAGATTTGGCATAAGCGCATCGACCGAAAACGCGACTCGTAAATGTCCCTGGCCTAGGTTCGCAGCATCCACAGCAGCGTGTCCTCCAGCGGGGGCATGTCGACGGGACCGATTACCTGTTCCAGCAATGCCCGGCTGCCAAAGAGCGTGGCAAGGTCCGATTTACGCAAAAAGGCGGGGTTGACGCCTATGTCGAAACACAGGCCGGCGAGCCGTTCAACCATCGTTACAACGTCACGCAGCACATATGGATGCCCGGAGCATATGTTTAGGGTCTTGCCGATAGCACCCGGCGCTTCGAGCAGGCGCGCATAGCAATCGGCGACGGTACGGACGTCGGAAAAGTCGCGCGCGACATCCAGGTTGCCCATCTCGATCCGGGTTTCCCGACGGCGGGCGTGGTCGATCAATTTGGGGATGATAAAGCCTGTACCCTGCCCCACTCCCGTATAATTGAACGGTCGGACAATGATGATCGGCAATCGGTCGCTGTAAATACGTCCGACATGCTCCATCGCGAGCTTGCTGACACCATAATCGTTGACCGGCATAACCGCCGCGGATTCGTCGATCTGACCTTCGCTCGCATTGCCATAGATGTTCGCGCTGCTGGCAAGCAGCACAGCATCCGGGCGCGATTCGGCTTCCACGATCGCCTGCAACAAGTTGCGCGATCCGACGAGATTGGTTTGATAGATCGCCGCAACATCGCCGTGCGTGACGGCAGAAATCGCTGCGAGGTGAAGAACCTTGTCAGGTCGTGCATCGCGCACAGCGTCGGAGAGGGCGCCCGAGTCAGCAAGGTCGGCATAATAGGTTTCGGACACTGGGGCATCGTGCGTAACAGAACGGTCGCGCGCCATGCCAACCACTTCATGCCCGCGCTCCACCAGCGCCTTCGCTGCATAGCGGCCGGTGAAACTATCGATACCGGTGATCAGGACGCGGCTCATTGCAGCGCTAACGCTGGCGCGAAGCCACTGACCAGTCTGGCGCCCATCATCAGAACTGAAAGCCAGCGCTGTTTCGGCGCAGGTCCGCCGCGACCATCATCTGGCATAGCTCTTCCAGCGTCGCCGTCGCTTCCCAGCCCAGCTCGGCCTTGGCTTTGGCTGGGTTACCAATGAGCAAATCGACCTCTGCCGGGCGATAAAAGCGCGGGTTGATCCGCATGACGACTTTGCCTGTGGCAATGTCGGTAGCCACTTCATCCGCATCGGCTCCTGAAAAGGCAACCTCAATCTCTGCGGCCTTGAACGCCATGGTGATAAAATCGCGGACAGTTTCGGTGCGGTTGGTGGCCAGAACATAGGTATCGGGCCGCTCCGCCTGCATCATGCGCCACATGCCGTCGACATAATCGCGCGCAAAGCCCCAGTCACGCTTTGCATCGATATTGCCGAGCTCCAGGCAATCAAGCTTGCCCAGTTTGATACGAGCCACCCCATCGGTGATCTTGCGGGTTACAAATTCGCGACCACGCAGCGGGCTTTCATGATTGAAAAGAATGCCGCTACAACCGAAAATATCGTAACTTTCCCGATAGTTGATCGTCATCCAATGCGCATAGAGCTTAGCGACGCCATAAGGACTACGCGGCCAGAAGAAGGTTGTCTCGTCCTGTGGCACCGCCTGAACTTTGCCGAACATTTCCGACGTACTCGCCTGATAGAAGCGGATTGACGGGTCGACGATGCGGATCGCCTCCAGCAGATTCACCGCGCCAATCCCGGTAATCTCGGCCGTGGTCACAGGCTGGTCAAATGACACGCCCACAAAGCTCTGGGCTGCCAAGTTGTAAACCTCACGCGCCCCGGTTTGTTTCAGTAGCCGCGCCGACGCCGACATATCCGTCAGATCATATTCGACCAACGTCAGGCTGGGATGATCGGCAATGCCCAGCTCTTCCAAACGCCAGAAATTGACCGAGCTCGTCCGCCGATAGGTGCCGTACACCAGATAACCCTTGTGGAGCAGCAGCTCGGCCAGATACGCGCCGTCCTGGCCGGTTATTCCTGTGATTACAGCAGTTTTCATTGATTGTCCTAAAGGTGCCTAGTGATTGAGATCCGGCTTGATAACGCCCGTCGGTATGCTTGTCTCGCAAGAGCTTGGTCGACTCGCGTGAATTCCTGCCAATACGATCTGTCCGCTTGTCGGAAAATCAAAACGTCAGAGACTCAAATATAACATCGGCTGTCTGCAAACAAAGGTACAAACCGAACCGCTTGTTCGTTCGGTTCCCAAGCTTTGCAAATTAAAAACGGCAAAATTCGATCTATATATCAAATTATGATATTAAATGTCAAAAAATAGTAAATACAAATAACACGATTATTATAAAAAAATCATATCACATTTTGATGTATAAATAAAACCATCCACATATTTTATTATATAACTAAGCAATATATTGATCAATTGAAATTTAGTCATTAACATATTACACGGGCTTTCAAGAAAAAATAAATTATAATTTTATTAAATAACCTTAATCATGATTATTTTTTATATAAATGGACCATTATAAATTACATTTGAAATAACTTCGAAATTATAAATTATCTGATCAGAATAGTCCGTCAGATTGACAGCATGGTTAGATACAGAATTTATATCTAAAGTTACTTCGGTCGATCCTAATTTGAACGACGTTCATCATGAACTATTCAGATTTTGAGCTCACCAGCATTTCCTGGCAGTTTTTCAATATCTACTCGAAAGGTATAGCTACCGTTCGGTAGCATTGAGCCGGGACCAGCAAGGAACTCACTCTCCTTTCCGTTGGAACGGACAGCGTCACCGCATAGGATGCCGCTAATGTTGTGCATGTCATAGCTGGAGCGGAGGACATCCGAATCTCAAATTCAGGCACCGCGAGCATCACTTCAAGCACGCAGGCGGTGGGTCCCAGCCGGCAGCAGGAGGTAAAGGTCCGAAAATGAGGAGGCCGGGCGCTCCAATGGTCTGCATGCGCGGTAGCAGTGTCGATGTCTTACCCGGGTATGCAAGCGATGGTCGCTCCCTCACAGGCGGAGCGAGCCGTCGGGACGCCATTGCCGATAGGCGGGCGATTGCCCCAGCACGCATGCAAGCAGAGCCTCGGCGCTCTGCGCCCAGGTCAACCAAGGCATAGTATCTGAACTTGGAGCCTGCCCCGCGCGATCCAGCTCGAGCCATGCCTCAATCGCCCGAGCGAGGACCTCCGGTTCCTTACTATCAGAAAAATAGAAGGCGTGTTCTCCCGCGACTTCGCGAAACACCGGGATGTCTCGGGCGATTATCGGCAGCTTGTGTTGCGCAGCTTCGATCAAAGGCAGCCCAAAGCCTTCGCCCTCGCTCGCAGCGATAAGACATGTGCTGGCCGCATAGACCTTGTCGAGATATTCATCGCTGATCCCGGCCAGCCAGAACAAGCGCTTCCCGAACTCGGGATGGTTTTGCAGGCGCTTGATTAGGCCCTCCATCTTCCAACCTTGCTGGCCGACAAGTACGAGGTTGGCATCAACACCTCTTGCCCACAATAACTCGAAGGCAGAAAGAGTTTGGGCCTGACCTTTTCTCGGTTCGATGGTTCCTACCGAAAGAAAACTTGGTGTAACGCTGAGTGATGAAATTGTCTTCGTAGCATCGCCCGGCAAACCGGTGCTTGGCGCGGAGTTTTCCGTGTCGGCGCCAAGGTGGAACCACTTAACGGCAAAAGGTCGCTCACGTTGTGGCCCGAAGGTTTGAAGCCATGCTTGAAGTTCATCAGCTACAGCGCGAGAAATACAAACAGCGCCATCGAACTGTGCTACTGCTTCCAACCATCGCTGATGCCCTTCACTAGCCCCATCAGGGAACACTTCGGGCACCAACACAGGCAGCAGATCGTAAATAATGGATTGTACGCTAACACCGCGTTGATGCCAATCTTCCAGAACCGAAATTTGTCTGGGAAGGACATGGGAAAGCAGATCCAAACCGAAGAATACATCGCCGGGATTTGCCTCGACTGGATCATCAGTAGCCCAATCTTCCGGTACGCCAAGAAAGCGGCTGATGAATTTACGGGCATAGCGATAGCCATCCGCTTCCATCGTTTCGTAGATTGGCTCGACCTGCCAATCGTCCGGTGGGCTACGCAACCAGTGGTTCAAAATCGCGCGAACGACACGTTGAATTCCTGTTCTTGCATCGTGCTGGACCAGCACTGAAATATCGACCAGGAGTTGCTTTCTTCGCGGTTTGGGTGGTGAGTTCTTGGCGATAGCGGCGGCAACTGATGCCCATTCGCGCGACGGCAGAGCAGGTTCTCGCGAGGCGATAGCCGCCAGCAAACCTCGTACGCCAACTGCCGTCTTCTCGTAGTAGCCCTCTATGGCCTCCGCATATAGGGCGGCGCAGCGGCGGGGAGCGTGGCGCTCCGCAACCACTTGGCGAGCCTTATTGCCGAGACTTCTCCGGACCAGCGGGTCGGCGTGCAGCGTCTTTAAGGCGTCGGCAAGCTGAAGGTCATCAAAGTCGTCCGGCAGCAACCACACTGCTTCTCGATCAAGTTCGGCAGCCGACCCGTTGGCGTTGACGATGGTTGCCAGACCGTAATTCATGCAGTCCAGCACTGCTGCCGAGGTTTCGCCGCGGGAGAAGGTGCGTAACTGCACACCAACATCGGCAGCTGCCAGCCACCGGCGGAAGGTGTCGCTTTCGGCCCAACCGGTGATTTCGATGCTGCTGCCACCCGACGCCTCACGAATGGCACGCACCAGTTCAGCCCCGTAATCGCCGCCATGATTCTGCCCCACGAACACCAATCGGCATCGCGGATCCTGCGCCAAGGGCGATGAGCCCCAAGCGGCGAGGAGGCGGTGGTTGAGCTTAGTGGGGCCGAGGTGGCCGAAACTGCAAACGACGAAGGCATCTTCCCCTATGCTCAAGGCACGCCGCGCTGCTCGGCTATCGACGGTACCAGCGGGCCTGCGCGTTAGTGGTATCAGTCGCCAGTCGTCGGCGGCATGAGGCCCATACCATTTTTGCGCCAGCTGGCGGGAATAGTCGCCGTGGACGATAACGCCCAGGGCATCCTGCAACACTTCCAAGTTGCTGGGATAAGCCCACACCGCTTCTGCGGGGTCCTGCGTTTGGAAACGCTCTTTGACGGCCGACCAACCATGCCCCACCAGCAAGGCTTTCTCCAAGCCATGAGAGGTTTCGCCGGTCCAGTCGCGATGGGCTACGATGCCTGAGAGAAAGAAGTCATGAAGCAAGACCACGCCGGGGTGCTCATGCAGCAAATCGAACATGTGGCTGTGAAAGGGAGAGTTGCCGAAGTGGTAAAGCACCCGGTCGAACTCATGTGCATGGCGGCGGAACCAGTCGACGTCGCGGATTGGGCAATTGGCGCGCACGTAGGCATCGGCCACCTGCTCCTGCGCCACGATGACCTCGATGCGATAGTGCCGGGCGAGTTCGGGCAACAGTTCGGCACTATAGTCGCTGATGCCGCTCGCTTCGGGCGGGAGCGGCGACACGAAGGCCAGTCGAGGGCGCCTGTCCGGATCGGATGAGCCTTTGCCAAGAGCGCCGACGCTCACTGCTAGGGCCTGCCAAGCCCGTGACGCCGTATCGTCCCAGCTGAATCGCCGAGCCTGCACCGGCCCGTGTCGCTCGAGCTCGGTACGGAACGCGTCGTCGTTGAGCACCCGCTCCATCTTTAGGGCGATGTCATCGGTATCGAAAGGATCGAACAAAGCGTCCTCACGCCCGATCACTTCCGGGAGGCTGGAAGTGTTGGCCGCAATCACTGCTCTGCCGCAGTGCATGGCCTCCAGCGCCGGCAGGCCGAACCCTTCGTGCCAGGATGGAAAGATGAATAGCTTGCAGGCCCGATAGCACGCCAACAGGTCTTCTTCTGGGACGAACCCGGTGAGGATTAGTTCGCCCTTCTCCAGCCCCTCTTCGCGGGCGAGCTCGAGCAGGCGCTCGCGATCCGCTGGCTGGATGGAGCACACAATCGCCAATTGATGAGCGCGTCGAAGCGTGGCCGGAAGCCGGGCATAGGCAGCGATCAGGCCCTCGATGTTCTTGCGATGGTCGATACCCCCGGTGTACATGACAAAGGGCTTGTTCAAACCGTATTGCCCTGCCAGGCGCCTCTGAACCTCGGCCGAGACGTCCCCGGGCGTGAAATGCCCTTCGGCAGCCGTTAGGATATTGCTGACCTGCCGGGGGTCGAAGCCCAGATAATCTATGCCTTCCTGCTCTGACGATGCGGAAATCGACAACAACAGATTAGCTCGGCGCAAATGATCAAGCTTGTTTTCATACCAACGCTCAGCAACCGTATTCTGCAAATAGATGTTGCGGTGAATCAATGGAATAAGATCATAAAGAATAGCCGCGGTTGGCACTTTGCTTGACAGCGCGCCAATGCTGGTGACCGCATCATCAATCAGCCCTTCGAACAGCGAACTCACCAGCACGATGTCAGGGGAAAGGCTGGCTAGAAACTGTTCGCGGAGCAACTCAGCCGCTTGGCGGCGGGCATCATGCGCTGCATCGAGGGCACTGACCGGGTTGGGCGCCGTCCACACCCGGATGTTGTCCTGCGGCAGCAGGCCGTCGAACCCCGCGCGAATGGGCTCGATTGTGTCAGGGAACAGGCCATTCAGGGCGATAAACACCTCGTGATCGCCACGACTGCGCGCCATCGCCTTGGCCAATGACATGCTATAGCGACCAATGCCCCTATTCCGGCTGGATGTCTGAGCTCCCTGTAGATCAATGACAAGACGCATCAACCAGCCCTTTGTATCCGTCGTGTCCGCATGGCTGAAGCGAGGAGATGAAGGATGTGGGAAGCACCTCGACCAAGGCTCGGATCGAATTCTTGTGCCTCCACACCAAACCCGTTTGCAGCTTGGGTTGCGGGCTGTAGATCAGCCGGGCGCTCCGAGATAGCGCCATCTGCTTCTCCAAACGAACGCGCAGAAAGCTCTCGCATCGCGCGCGCTAAGGAAGCCTGCTCTGTCTGAAATCTGGTCTGTTCTGAGCGGAGACGGCCGACGTCATTGGCAAGCACCCGTAGGGCGCGATGTGTCGCACCATTGCCTTCTTCTCCTAAGAGCAGCCGTACCATAACGCCCAATACGGGCAACGTAGCCCAGCGGTATTTCTTGATGGCGCGATCGAGACCAGCGACCCCTGGAATAAACTTCCTGCCCTCCTGCGAGCGGCGCAGCTGCTTGAGAATGGCAAGCTTGTGATTGCCAGCACGAATGCGCGCCAGGTAATAAGCCTCGCCCTCCAGATCGGGGGCACGGCCGAGCACTGCCCGGTAGGCGGTATGGATGAATGCCCGATCATGCGGCGCAAGCAGCGCCGGCACAGAAGTGACCGGCTCGTCGCTTTCCATGATCCCAATGCCCCCGTGTTCGACTGCGGCAGCTAAACTAACAGTCTGATTATCCAGCAACATCTGCTGTTCTTGCAACACTTTGGGGTCGAGAGGCAACAACAAATCGCGGTGCCAATTATCGAAAGCTTCCCGGTGCTTGGATATCACCGCCTGCTCCGCCGCGCGTCTCCGTGGGCGGATGAGCGCCGCCAGAAGCGCTGGGCGTCCGACGAGCGGCTGCGGCATGCCGTCGAGCAGGGTGACCGCAGCCCGCAATTGGCTCTCGCGCCATTCGATGCGGTGCTGAAGCTGGGCGAGCCTATCATTAAGCGAAAGGATATCGGAGGCGGCTTGCTGCCGCACCCCGTCGAGCTCGACCGTAAACGCGTCGGACTTAATCGCGTAGAGTTGTTCGGCCTTAGCTAGATCATCTAGGTGACGCTTGGCTTGATATGCGAGCTCGCCACGAAGCTCAGCAACATCACTCTGCGCGCTGAAGAGCGCCTGCTCGGCACGGCCGAGGCGAGCAGTCAGAACGTTGCTGGCGGCTTCCGCATCGGCCAATCTGGCGGAGTGAGCTTCGCTTTGCGCGACGTATTGGCCCTCGAGCCGGCCGTTCTCGCGAACCAGCACAAGACGATCCTGCTGCAATGTTTCGAGCTGGGTAGCGATTTTGGCGCACTCGCGTTCGGTCGCGGCAATACGCTCTTCTGCAGATTTCAGGGCGATCCCATGGTCGCGCGCCTGCTCCGCACTTCTGGTCTGCAACTCGTCCAGCGCGGCTTTCGCCTCTTCTAGGCGCGTTGAAGCTTCGGCGGCCTTGCTCTCCGCTCGATCGCGGGCTGAGCAATGCGCGCTGGCCTCCTCGACGGCCCGCCGTTGAAGGCGGTCTATATCCTGCAGAGCCGCCTCGAGCTGCTCGGTTGCCAGCGTGACTGCGGCTTGGGTCTCCGTGAGCGTAGCCGAAGCGGCCAACCCTGAGGCCCGTTCAGCGTTTACTGCCGCTGTCAGCTCATCAATACGCTCTATCGACTGGCGATCCAATTCCGCTAATCGAGCTGCGGTTTCCGCTTCTAAAGCCTCGAGCTCATGCAGGCGCCGCGCATCGTCTTCGGCTCTGGCTTGCTGAACGGCAATGACCTCGGCAGCACCGGCGGTCATGGCCGTAAACCGCGCATGCTCTTCCCACAAATCCGAAACCAACCCTTCAATAAAGGACCGATCGTCTTCACCACGCGCTTCTTCAACGAGAAGCCGATCCACCATGGCGCGCAGCAGCATGCGGCAATCATCCACCGATCTCAGTGTTTGATACGGATAATCGACGCTTTCGCGCGCATCGCTCAAATCCACGCTGAGCCCGGATATAGTTGCGACCTGTTCCGCAACCTCGAGGCGATATGATGGGCCGCTCCGCGCCAACCTGTTCACATCAATAACTAGATCAACTTGACGGCGAGAGACCATTAACACGTAGATCTGATAGGCGACAAAGAAGCAGAAAACTCGATCATGGCTGGTGGGCGTCATCCAGTCGGAGAAATCTGCGGTCTCCGCATCGGAGAAATAACTTTGAATATGAGTTATGAATTTGTCAGCGGATGGTGCTTGTACGGAACTATAAAGTTTTCTCAAAAAGTAATCATTGCCGAACCGATATTGGCCAGAATAGCTAATCCACTGCTGGAAAAGATTCCTGACGAGAAGAAAATGATGGCCGCCGAAGGCGTTGCGAAAACCGGCAGCGCGGCCAAGCATGCGGGTGCAAGCCAGAACAGGCACCCGGCGACGTTCCTGCGCTGCCGCGATGAGCGAGGCGGCGTAAGAGTGGACGTCAGGATCTAGGGTCCCTTCGATGCCCGCAGCACCCATAAACCGTTCGCCATTCTGGTCGCCGAGCGGGAACAAGGGCACCCCAGGCTCTTTCGCAAGAAGCGGGGCATATTCGGCCCAGTACCCACCACTTGACGGATGGTGCGAGCGCCAGGACTCTGGACTGACGGATTGCAGCGTGTCGGCCGAAATCGTCGCCAAGCCTTCGTTAAATGGCTCGTAGTACGCACAGGCCTTTGGATTCTCGCGAAACTTGCTCCAAAGCCAAGTGCTCGAACTCCGGTAGCCGGAGTAGACGAATACCGGCGCAAACGCCCCTTCGGACCCGCTTGGTGCCGCAATGGTTCGGTGGGAAGTAGAACCTACCGCGCTCATACTCGCATCATTCCAGGTGACCGCTCGCGCGCCAATGCACTGTCCGCCCAGCGGGTCAAGGTCGCTATCGCTTCGGCGTCTAGAGCGCGCCGATGCCGGAGCCATGTCTGCACACTTTCGATCAAACGCGCCGCCCTATCATCCTTGAAGTAATCAAAGAGATGGACTTGTAAAGGTATTGCGCCCGTCACCCATCTCACTCCGCACACCGCGGCTTCGAATGCGAGCGGGCTGATGCCGTCCATATATGCATGGCACCTGCGAATGCTGTAGAAGCTGTTGATGTATTGGAAGATGGCTGCCTTCATCATCTCGTCGGTCTCCTGTTACGAGCTCTAAACGCTCAGATGACCGGCACAAAACCGTTACAAGTCCAATGTTTCTCGTTACTCAATGGCACTCCCATTGCCAAATTACTAAGCGAGCGCAATCTCGGGCCGATAATAAAATTCATAGGCCTGATCTAGATCGTCGAAATTATGCAAATAGCCGTTTTCGAGTACTGAAATGCGGCTACAGACACTGCGGACGTAGCTGGCGTCGTGGGAAACAATCACCATCGCGTGATGCGCCCGTTTTTCGAACAGCTCGATGCGGCAACGTTCATGAAAACGATGATCGCCCACCGCCATGATTTCATCGATCAGGAAACAATCGAAATCAATAACCATCGATAGGGCGAACGCCAGGCGTGACCGCATCCCCGAAGAATAGGTCTTGAGTGGCTCATTCAGGAACCGACCAAGCTCGGTAAATTCTTGAATATAATCGACGTGATCGCGCCAATTTTTCCCGTAAATACGGCAAATGAATCTTAAGTTGTCGAGCCCGGTCAACGTGCCCTGAAACCCGCCGGAAAATGCGAGTGGCCAAGATACCGACATCGAACGAGTTATATTGCCGGCATCGGGCTTTTCCGCGCCACTCAATAGCCGAACCATTGTGGATTTGCCGGCACCGTTACGACCGACGATACCAACTCTCTCCCCAGGTCGGATATTGAAATCCACACCCTTGAGAACGGTAACGTCCCCGTGGCGCGTAGGATAACGGCGCTGTACGCCCTGAAGATCAATCATCCCGGCACCACGCGATTGGAAACGGCCCGCAACAACAACAGACCTACGAGAGTCAGCACCAAATTCGCCAGCATGAGATAATTTGCGTCGTAAATGCTGTGAACCTTGGACCCAAAATAGCCTTCTCGAAGCAGTTCCGTTCCATGGACCATCGGCAAGAGCAAAATCACTTTTTGCCCTGCTGGAGGGAGAGCGGAGACGAGAAAAGCCGCTCCCGACAACGGAAAGAGCAAATACGACATTGGATGCCAGAGCTTATCTACCGACTCCGAAAAGAAAGCGAGCGTCCCCACGCAGAGCCCCAGAACGCCTCCAAACCATGCGAGCATTACCCAAGCAAACATCACCTTTAAAACGTCTTCCGGCGGCGCAACCCAGCCGAGGCCGATATACAATGTAGAAAGTATGGCAAAAGACATCGTAGCCCCCGCGCCTTCCAGCAGGATTCGCGCGACAAAAACGTCGATTACTTTCACAGGCCTGTGGAATAGGAGCGCTAGATTAGGCTCGATGGCTACTACACAGCGACTTGGCATGTTTCGCCAAAGCAACACGCTTGAATACCCCGTTAGCGCAAATGCAACGATCGGCAGGCTAGATCCATGATTTGCACCAGCGAAATACCACAGTGTCGTGACACCTGTGGTGAACAACATTGGCTCGACGAATATCCAAAGGAAACCGATATTATGTCGACCAAACCGCGTGATGACTTCTCGCATAAACAACGCAGCGATTACTCGAAGTTGTATTTCAAGCCCCGCCCGCAAGCTCGGCCGATAGCCAATTAATTTCTGCGGTGAATAATTAGCCATTATGTTCACGCACACCAGCTATTAACAGGCTTAGAATGCCCCAAGCTACGAAGCCCAATATAATTGCCGCGGCAATGCTGCGCAGCCGCCTTGGTTCCAGCGCCTCATCCGGCATGTTGGGCTGCACGATGCGTTCGACATAAGACTGTTTGCGCCGCGCTTCGTTGCGCGCGTCTTCCAAGGACGCCAGTGCAACCGCCAATTGACGATCGCTAAACTGACTCTGAAGCTGCACGCGCTGATACCCTGCTGCCGTACTCGACAGAGAGGTGTTATCCCCCGCTACCTTTCCCAACTGACGTTCGATTTCCGACGAAAGTTGCCGTTCGCGTGTCGTGAGCACCTCAATCTGAGAATTCTGCGGTGCATAGGTGCGAAGCTCTGAAATTTGCGTCTTGGTAGCAATCAATTCGTCCTGCAATTTTGAGATCATTTGCAGTTGGACCGTGGCCTCTTCTCTGGGTCGACGACGCCTCGATTGTTGCGATAAGACGAAAGCGCGAGTGCGGCGGCAGCGGCCTTTCGCTCGGCATCGCGGACATCAACCTCGGCGAATCGGATAAGATCGGCGCGCGCACGGGCGTTAAGCCTGTTGACCAAGCCTTCGGACAATTCGAGCAGGCGCAGGTTTATCTTGTAGGCATCCGCCGGCGTGTAGGCCCGCACTGTTAACTTCGTTATCGATCCAGTCGATTCATGCTCTATTGTCACGCGCCGTTGAAAATAGCGGTAAAGGTCCTCGAATGTCCGGTCCCAGCCTACCGGATTGAAGCGATCAAAAATAGATATCGTTGGCCGAGTATAGGCAGTCTTGATAAAACCGTCTTTGTTAAGCGCCGAGAGCGCATCGCGCGACTGAACAAAACTCTCTGCAGAATAAATTTCATCGCCTCCATCCCCGATGCCGGTTGATTTCAGCAAAACGCCAAGGCCCGTAGCCGCTGGTTTTTCGGGGTTCCGGACCACGAATTGCGACTCCGAGAGGTAAACGTCAGAGGCGAACAACCCGAAATACAACAATGCTGCTATGGTAGGCACAACAACGCAAAGTTGAAAAAGCGCACCCAGGCGCCTTATTCGATCGACAATATTACCAAGCATTTCCATATCCGAGAGTGTCTAACGGCAGAGGGCTGCCCAGCGATCTGCGAGGCTCATATGAGAAGCACCCGGCTATTGAAAGAGCAATCGATCGCACAACCAGCGATTTAAAACAGTATCATAAATACCCTTTTCGTTCGCTCAATCTCTACCAGCAACCGGCAGATCAAGGCCTAGCGCGGCAACTAAATCCTCGGCGGCCATGGTCCAATCTGGCAAGATTGAAGGCGCTAAATCAGGTTTGCCGGACGTAATTTCCGCCAGCCAAGTTTTGATCAGCCCGGCCAGCTCCTCACCGGTTGTCGCCTGAAAGAAAGCAGCACCATCGGGCGCAATCTCGCGAAATACCGGCAGGTCTCTGGCAAGAATGGGTTTGCCGTATCCCGCCGCCTCCAAGATTGGCAGTCCGAACCCCTCGGCTTGGGACGCGAACAGAAATCCCGTGCTGGCCTCATATAGCTTTCCAAGATATTCGTCGCTGGCATCGTCGATCCAACGCAGGCGACGCCCCTGCTCGCGGTGGTAGCGAAGTCGATCCTGAAGCGCTTCGGTCATCCACCCGGGCCGACCGACGATAAGCAGGCTCGGCACCAGATCGCGCACCGACGCGCTCTCCTCCGACCACAGATACTCAAATGCTGCCAGCGCTTGATCGTATCCCTTGCGAGGCTCAATTGTGCCCACCATCAGGATTGTCGGTCGATTGCGAGCCCAACTGAGCACCGCCTCGGCGTCGATCGGCAAGCCCTCGCTCGGGGCACTCGCCACTATGTCACCCCCGAGCCGGATTACCGACATCCGGGGACGTTTGATCCGGCGAGGAATATTGGCTTCGATCCAGTTTTCCAGGTCGTCCTGCACCGCCCGAGCAATGCACAGAATCTCATCTGCATGGCGTGCGACAACGCCAATCCAGCGCACATATCGCCTGTTGATCTTTGGGCTGAACCAATAGGGATGCAGAACCGGCAGCAGATCATAGACGACAAAGCCAAGCCGCACCCCACAGGCTTGCCACCGTCGTAACTCGTGCGCCCGGTGTGGAATGACATGCAAGGCGAGATCGAGCCCAAGAAAGACATCACCCTCTGCGATCGCCACCGGTGGCAGGGTCGCTGGGTCTGCGATGATCGGATTTTGCAGAAAATCGGCAGGAGCAATTCGATAACCGCTCCGGCGAGAAGCAACAATCGGCGTAACGATCAGCGCATTACGATCAAGGGCCCTAAGCTGAAGCCACAGTGCGCGAACCACGCGCTGTATCCCGGTACCAGCGTCAGTCCGCGCGATGGTAGATACATCAACGAGGAGCTGTCGCTTGCCGTCGGGCGCACGAAATTTTGTCTTGGTAAGACCCAACCGGGCCGAAAGACCAGCGACGCCCGAAATTATAGTTCGAGCCATATAATCACCTTATACTGCAGATGCTTCAAAGCGTTGTAGCAGCTATCGCCAGCCGCCTTTACGTTCTTGCAGATCGGACCAGAACCCATCCAAACTAGGAGGAGCGGCTCTTTATTGGATCACTTGGCACCATAAAATCGCATCGGCCATATTGGAAGTGAAACGTCCCTCTTTGTTCTAAATCTCATGCGTAGCGCTGTAACGTCCGGTTTATCTTGGTGACTTTTCAGGCGGCACACCCACCGCTGCAAGCAATGGTTGACGCACCGACGCGACTTGTGCAACTCGCGGGGTGCTCAGCGGGTGTAGCTCAATGGCAGAGCAGAAGCTTCCCAAGCTTACGACGAGGGTTCGATTCCCTTCACCCGCTCCACATGCTGTCTGATTTGGGCAGCACAACCTGCAGCGACCCCGATTGGCGTTGCCGCGATGCTGCACCGGTTCGAAACGGCGTTGCGGCTGATCAGTGGGTGCGTTAGGGCGGCGCAGCCTTAACAGGGGATCCCCCATCCATGATCAAGCCGCTCCGCAAGGCCGTCTTTCCCGTTGCAGGACTTGGTACGCGATTCCTCCCGGCGACAAAGGCCGTGCCAAAGGAAATGCTGCCGATCGTCGATCGACCGTTGATCCAATATGCGGTGGATGAAGCGCTCGAAGCGGGCATTGAGCAAATGATTTTCGTCACCGGTCGCGGCAAGAGCGCGATCGAGGATCATTTTGACATTGCCTATGAACTGGAAGCGACGATGTCTGCGCGGGGCAAGTCGCTCGATCAGCTGGCCGGGACGCGACTTAAGCCTGGCAACGTCGTGTATGTTCGCCAGCAAGAGCCGATGGGGCTGGGCCATGCCGTGTGGTGCGCGCGCGATATTATCGGCGATGAGCCCTTCGCCATTTTCCTGCCCGATGAATTCATGTGGGGTACGCCCGGCTGCATGACACAGATGGTTGAGGCGTATCACCGCGTGGGCGGCAATGTGGTGGCGGCGCTTGAAGTGCCGGCAGAAGAAACCCACCGCTACGGCGTCATCATGCCCGGCAAAACCGATGGCCCGCTGACCGAAATTCTTGGCTTGGTCGAAAAACCCGCCCCCGGCACCGCGCCGTCAAACCTGATGCTGCCGGGCCGCTACATCTTGCAGCCAGAAGTCATGCGCGTGCTGGAGACGCAGGGCAAGGGCGCGGGCGGAGAGATTCAGCTGACCGATGCCATGGCGCAAATGATCGGTAGCCAGCCGTTCCATGGGCTCTCCTTCAGCGGCAAGCGGTACGATTGCGGCGACAAAGCGGGGTATGTTCAGGCCAACCTAGCGGTCGCAATCACGCGCGACGACATTGGTGACGCCGTGCGTTCCTTCGCGCGCGATCTGCTTGGACAGGATTGAGCCAGTCTATAAAGCGGTGATGGGATTTTGCCGTGGCGCGCCAATCGTGCCGTGGCAGCACTTTTGATGATGGTGATCTGAATGCGCATTACGATGGTTGGTTCGGGCTATGTTGGCCTGGTGTCAGGCGCCTGTTTCGCCGATTTCGGGCATAATGTGGTGTGCGTCGACAAGGACGCAGGAAAGATCGATGCGTTGCTGAACGGCAAAATGCCGATCTATGAGCCCGGCCTTGCCGAGCTGGTGGGACGCAACGTGTCGGCTGGTCGATTGTCTTTCTCCACCGACTTGCCCGCCAATGTGAAGGGCGCCGACGCGGTTTTCATTGCGGTAGGGACACCATCACGCCGTGGCGATGGGCACGCGGATCTAAGCTACGTTTACGCGGCCGCCGAAGAAATTGCCGGGTCGATCGATGGCTTCACGGTCATTGTCGACAAGTCGACCGTCCCTGTCGGCACGGGCGATGAAGTCGAGCGCATTGTTCGCGACGCCAATCCCGACGCCGATTTTGCGGTGATTTCGAACCCCGAATTTCTGCGCGAAGGCGCCGCAATCGACGATTTCAAGCGGCCAGACCGGGTTGTCATTGGCGGCAATGATCCGCGCGCGCTGGAAGTTATGCGCCAAATCTATCGCCCGCTCGCCATTGGTCGGTCGCCGATTATCGAGATGAGCCGTCGGGGCGCCGAGCTTACCAAATATGCGGGTAACGCATTTCTTGCGACCAAGATCACGTTCATCAATGAAATTGCGGATCTGTGCGAAAAGGTCGGCGCCGATGTTCAGGATGTCGCGCGCGGCATTGGCCTTGATAACCGTATCGGCAACAAGTTCCTGCATGCCGGTCCCGGTTATGGTGGCTCGTGCTTCCCCAAGGACACGCTTGCCCTGCTCAAGACTGCGCAGGATAATGATGCGCCGCAGCGGATTGTCGAAGCCGTGGTAGCCGTGAATGACAACCGCAAGCGCGCCATGGGCCGCAAGATCGTTGCCGCTATGGGCGGCGACGTGCGCGGGAAGACCGTCGCCATCCTGGGCCTGACCTTCAAGCCGAACACCGATGATATGCGCGATTCCCCGGCGATTTCGGTGATCCAAACCCTACAGGATGCAGGCGCGTCGGTGCGCGCCTATGACCCTGAAGGGATTGAGCAGGCCAAGCATGTGCTCGATAACGTCACCTATTGCGATGGCCCCTATGAAGCGATCGACGGCGCCGATGCGCTGGCCATCGTTACCGAATGGGATGCGTTCCGCGCGCTGGACCTGAAACGGATCAAGGCGTTGCTTAAGGAACCGGTCATCGTTGATCTGCGCAACATCTATAACCGCGCCGATGTCGAAGCAGCCGGGTTTCACTACACTGGTGTAGGGCGCTAGCGATTGCTGACTTAACGCGTCATCTCCAGCATGGCGTCGAGGCTCTTTTTCGCCCGTAACCGCAACCCTTCTTCGATCTCGATGCGCGGCTCCAGATCGCGCAGCGCGATGTAGAGCTTTTCCATCGTGTTGAGCGCCATATATGGGCAGATATTGCAGTTGCAGACGCCGTCTGCTCCCGGCGCGCCGATGAAAGTCTTCTGCGGCATCGCCTTTTCCATCTGGTGCATGATGTGCGGTTCGGTTGCCACGATCAGCATGTCGCCCGGCATCTCGTTGGCATATTTCAAAATGCCGCTGGTCGACCCGACATAATCCGCATGATCCAGAATATAGGCGGGGCATTCGGGGTGCGCGGCGACCGGCGCTTCGGGATGGCGCGCCTTTAGCTTCAGCAATTCGGTTTCGCTGAACGCTTCATGGACGATGCAAACCCCCGGCCACAGCAACATGTCGCGCCCGGTCTTGCGCGCAAGATAGCCCCCCAGATGCTTGTCGGGCCCAAAGATGATCTTTTGTTCGGGCGGGATTTGACTCAGAATCCTTTCCGCCGACGAACTCGTCACGATGATATCGCTCAGCGCCTTCACTTCGGTCGAACAATTTATGTAGGTCAACGCGATGTGATCGGGATGCGCTTTGCGGAATGCGGCAAACTTGTCTGGCGGACAGCTGTCTTCCAGGCTGCAACCGGCCTTCAGATCGGGCAGCACGACGATTTTGTCGGGACTCAATATCTTGGCGGTATCTGCCATGAACTTCACGCCGCAAAAGGCGATCACATCGGCATTGGTCGCCTGCGCCTTGCGGCTCAGATCAAGGCTGTCGCCGACAAAATCTGCAATGTCCTGAATTTCCGGGCGCTGGTAATAATGCGCCAGAATCACGGCGTTTCTTTCCTTGCGCAGCCGATCAATCTCGTCGCGCAAATCCAACCCGGTCAGGCTGCCGCCAATACCCTTACGTGCGTCCATGTTCATGCTCCCGCGACTGTCCGGAGCACATGGCCCTCCGCGCGCTACGGATCAACCCAGCGGTGATGGCGGAAATGCCAGCGGCGCAATAGCCGCCCCCGGCGTACCCGCCGTTGCGGCCTGATAAAGCATGGCTCCGAACGGCCCAAATGCGATAAAATCGGTGATGCATTCGGTCGCAAACATGCCACCGAGACCCCACCACCACGCCGGATGGATATGCCCGGTTCTGCGTAGATCGCCAACAATCCCGATTAGCGGAAAGATTAAGGTCGCGGCAAAGGCCGACTGATATGCCCAGGGGATCAAGAACGGCAGCGGCAATAGCCGGCCAAAAGCAGGGCCCGTTAGCAGCGCCATCGCCGAATAATTGAGCCGCCGATGCCATCCGGTGTGGTGCCGCAAGGCGATGCCGGCCGCTATGATGCCAGCAAAGCCGATGACTGACATTGGGTCAAAGACCAGAAAATGGAGCGGTTGAAAAAAGAAGGGCACCCGACCACCACGAACCATGTCCAGCGTTACCGCCGTGCCCAGGCCGATCATCGCAATGATCCAACCCACCGCCAGCCAGCCCAGCACCCGGTGCAACCGCAAGGGACCGATGGTCGCAAACCAGTTTTGGAGCAGGTAGATGACCATCCAGCCCATAAAGACAATGGCATGGGCGTGAACCAGCAGGGGCCGGTCAAAACTCGATCGTCCCATGGCCAGTTGTAGGGAGAATCCCGCCACAATTGTTGCTGCCATGACGAATGCCATCGTCAGGAAAAACCGGTCGTCGCTACGCGAGCCAACCGCCGACGTTGCTAACGTTGCCATCGATAAGTCCCCCCAGCATTATCGACATACAGTGTATCAAATTTCCAAAGCAGACGAAATAGGACGCTACTGCTGATTGGCCAGCACCTCGTTTACTGATCGGCTGATGTCCCAAGGTTGATCAGTGGTCTGGGCTTCATCGGCGAACCGCACGCTTATTTTGGCTTCAATCCCTGCCGCGGCCAGCGGCAAGGTAAAGCTGCGTTCGATTGCCCGACGCGTTGCGTCGCGTGCCAACGTAATCATAGTTGGCTGATGCGCCTGGCGCTGCAGTTCTTTTTGGCCTGCGGCACGATTTACCGCATCCAGCCGTTTGCCGGCGTCGGTGAAAACAGCCAGCAATCCCCCATCGCCATATTCACGAAGCCGCGCCAAATCGATCTGCGGCTGGTCGGTCTCAAGTGGCGGCAAAAGGACCGAAAGGGTATGTGTCGATGCATCCCAATGGACGTCACGCTGGCGCAGCTTGGCGAGATCAACTTCATAGCGCACCATCCCGGGCATGATCAGCGTCTTTTGCGTGCTGAGACCCAATCGCGTCTGCTTGGACATCACAACGGCAACATATTGTGCGGCAAAGGCCGACAGCCTGTTCTGCTCACGCAGCCCGCGCAAACTGGCCGTCGCAATGGTTTCAGGGTCCGGATTCAACCGCTGGGCGACGTAGCGATTGATGCCAACCACGACGCCGACGATCAGGACAACGACAATCCCAATAGCAGCCAGAAACTGAAAAAGGCGCCGCATCAGGCGGCATTTCGCCAATGATCATCCGTTTCCGTGGCAATGCCGCGATCGCGGAGATCAATCAGGTGCGCGAGCACCGATCGCGCCGCAGCGCCGCTCAGACGAGGATCGAGTCCCACATACATGCGCGTGACCATGTCGGGAATTGCCCCGACACCCTCACCCAACAACCGCAGGATCTGCTTTTCGCGCTGTTTACGGTGACCGATCAGCCCGCGAACGAATTGATGCGGATTGGTAATCGGCTCGCCATGGGCAGGGTAATAGGTGCGATCGCTCCGATCATAAAGCTTGGCGAGGCTAGCCATATAGGCCTTCATGTCGCCATCCGGCGGCGACACGACCGTTGTCGACCAACCCATCACATGATCGCCGGTAAACAGCGCGCCATTTTCCGGCACTGCATAGCATAAATGATTGCTCGTATGCCCCGGGGTGGCCACCGCAGCGATGGTCCATGCATCGCCCGACAGCGACTCTCCATCTGTCAGGACCCGGTCGGGCGCATAATCACGGTCAAACGAAGCGTCGGCACGCGGCCCTGCGTCATCGAGGACAAGCGGCGCACAGCCGATGATCGGGGCGCCGGTTGCCTGCTTCAGCGCGCGCGCGGCAGGGCTGTGGTCCCGGTGCGTGTGTGTGCACATGATCGCAACGACGGGGCGTCCGGCGATCGCGCGCATCAACGCGGCAAGATGATCTGGCTCATCGGGGCCCGGATCAATCACAGCGACGTTTTGAGTGCCGACCAGATAGGTCTGGGTTCCGGTGTAGGTATAGGGGGACGGGTTGGGCGCAAGCACGCGTGCGATCAGGCCATCGATCACCATGCAGTCGCCCGTCGGCAGCGTATCCATATCTATCAAATGGCGTTTTGGGGCCGATAACACAAGGGAAGGCCGGCAAGATCGCCCGCCCCCTGTTTAAAGGAGCGCCGGCCGATCGCGAACCCGACCGGCCGACCCTGCCTTACGCTGACCGTCTTTCATTTGGCCGTCACTCAACTGGCCGTCACTCAGTTGATCTTGGCCAGATCTGCCTCGACTTCGGCAATGGCTTCATCGATTGCCTTCAATGCTTCATCGTTCCCTTTGGCTGCCATTCCGGCTCGGGCGTTCCGCAAACCGGACAATGCCGATCGGTAGGCATTCCGTTCGATGTCCTTGCTATTTGCGGCAACCTTTGCCGCCTCCTCTGTCATCTTTTCGATCCGGTTGGTGCAGATCAGGATGATGTGCTTGCCATCCTTTTTGCCGTTGATCACCGTTTGGTGGGCATCGCCGTCGGGTGGGCAATTGGCCGAGCTGACCTCTGGAATGTCCATGCCGTGCATATCCTCTGTCAGAATCTTGCCGTCCTTGGACCGCATGATGATCTTCACGCGCTTGCTGACTTTTTTGCCATCGGGATCGGTGATCGTCACAGTGTCAACATCGCGATCGACGCCGGCAACCGGCGCAGGAGGTGCGGGTGGAGCGGGAGGTGCAGGTGGCGCCGATGGCGCATCCGCTTGCGCACCCGGAGCAGCCATGTCAGCAGCGGGTCGGCCCGCGACCGGAGCAATCGCAATGACCCTTGGCGCGGCAGGGGCAACGGCGTTGCCAAGGGTCACCGGCGTCGCCGGCGCCGCAGCTATCGCAACGTCCAGCTTGGCGATGTCAACGCCGATGGTATCGTTGACCTTGGAGCGCAACTGCTCTGCAGCCTGTGTGCCAGATGCTGTCAGGCCGAGGCCCGCCAAGGCGAGGACAACGACGGATACAGTCCCACCAATAACGCGCGAGCGCGATTTTTTTCCCATCGACAACATTTTCAACCTTCCCTTCAAATCAATGATTGTGTGCAGATGACAGGCGGCTGAAACGGCGCCGCCATGGGCAGATTTGACGATCGCGCGACCATAGGCGTGGCGCATCGCAGGATCGCGACCCGCCAGAACCCGCGCATCGCAGGCCATTTCCTGGTCGGCGCGAAATGCCCGGAATGCCCGCCACGCAATCGGATTGAACCAGTGCAACGCCAGCACGAAGAGGGCGACCCAGTTCGCGATCAAGTCACCGCGAGCATGATGGGTCAGCTCGTGCTGCAGTGCCAGGTCACGCTCATCGGCATCATAACGTTCGGCAAAATCCCTCGGGAACGCGACATATCTACGCCAGATACCAAAGGCGAGCGGACCCGTCGCCGCATCGGTTTCGATCACATGAACCCGACCGCGCTTGATATCGCGCGCAGCCGACAGAATGCGGCGGCAGAACCGTGCATGAGAGATGCTGTGCCAAATCAGGAAGGCAATTGCCCCGACGGCCCACAGAACCAGCAGTCCAATCGCGATCGACGGCGCATCAATAGCCGGCGTCACAGCGGCCGCGGCAGTGTTGAGACCCAGCGGCTCGACAACCAGAACGGTAATGCCCTCCCCCGCCTGCGCAATGGGCCCAGCTGCTTCGTCGCGCCACAAATTTGGCAGCGGCGGCAACAACAGCCGCGTCACCGGCAATAGCCAAAGCGCGTAGGCTATGTTTGGCCCAAAGCTCCGGCGCACCGGTCCACGCACCATCAGGACGAGCAGCATCAGAATGGCAGAGGCAATCATTGCCTCTACGGCCCAGGCGATCACGACTTGAGCCCTTTGAGCAACGCCTCAATCTCCGCAATATCGTCGTCGGTCAGCGCGTCGCGCTCGGCGAGATGGGCAACCAAAGGCGTCAGTTTTCCGCCGAACAATCGATCAATCATCCGCCGTGATTCGCGTTCGACATAATCGTTCCGCGCGACCAATGGCCGATAGAGATAGCGGCGACCATCGGCTTCATGCGCGATGACCTGTTTGGCAAGGAGTCGACCGAGCAAAGTCTTGACCGTGTTGGCCGTCCAATCCCGATCAGGGCCGATCCGTTCAGCCACATCCTGGGCCGTCAGCGGCGCCTGATTCCACAGCACCTCCATCACCGCATGCTCGGCATCGCTTATGCGCTCAACCACTCGACTCTCCTTTTCGACTACGCCTGTAATCGTACTGATTACGGCTGTAGTCAACAGGAAATTTTTGTCGTGCGCCATCGTTCAGAAAGTCCGCAAGTGTCGGATTTTTTGACGCTACGCGATGTTGGTTACCAATCGTTAACCACTATGTGTGCAGGGAATGGGTGAGTTTTCAGGTTTGGCACGCACCCTGCAGACTTCATAATACGCCGAGCGACTAACGCTTCAGCTGGGCGGATCGACTGCTCCTTCACCCGGTCTCGCGTCGATCCGCCCTCACCCGGCTTTCTAAGCAAATCAGTAACGTGTTTGCGTCAGCTAGCGGTCGCGGCCCCGAGCATGACCCGATTATCAAAGACGCGTTTGCCCGCCAGCCGCTCGGCGGTATGCGCCATTGCTCGCGGGTAAATATCGCCAAACAGGATGTCGAACGTCCGGTTCCAGCTGAACCGGTCAAGCACGTGCGCGCGCGCCGCATCACCGATCGCCCGATGGTCCTGGCCCCAGATCGCCATGACGTTGACCGCCATTTGCTGCGTATCGTCGACCGGCCCCAATAGGCCAAGCCCATATGGGATCCGATCAATCATTGCCCCGCTGGCAACACCTACGACCGGAAGACCGGCGGCCTGGGCTTCGACAATCGAGATACCGAAGGTTTCATCGGCCATGGCTGAAACATAAATATCGGATGATGCCAGCGCGCGTGCGAGCCTTTCGCGATCAGGCTCAAACCCAGTAAAAGCAATCCGCAACCCCTGGCTTTCTGCGACGAGGCGGTCATGCAGTTTGCCGTCGCCAATCATTACGAGCGACGCCCCAAACGAGTCAGGCAAGCGCCTAAACATGTCGACGACACGGTCAGCGCGCTTCTCGTTGTCAATGCGTCCAGCGTAAATCAGCAGCGGGCCGTGGCTCTCCAGCCCAAGCGACGCCCGATATCCTGAATCGCGCTTCGACGGATGGAACATCGTCGTATCGACGCCGAGCTGCAGAACGCTGCCGCGCGGTACGTTGTGCTTTGCCAGAACCTGCCGAATGTCATCGCTCAGCGTGTAGACCCAGTCGAATTCACGATAGGTAATTTCAGCATAGCCATAGGACAGCCACCTGAGCCCTGCCGCCAATGTCGCCCCTACCTTTGGCAGCATCACGCGGTGGACATGCGCATTGGGAAAATCGGTCGAATAGCCGGCTACAAGGGTTGTGTCCGGAAAAGCTCGGCGGTGATTGATTGCCGTCCAGGGCAAAATCCACGGGCACAGCGATTCGATGACATTCGGGTGATATTCCGCCAGCAAGGCGCGAACGATTTTGGTCCGCAGAATGAACCGGTAATTCGGGCTACCGCGGACCGGATCCGCGCCCACCTCTGCCCAGATATGCCGCCCGTTCACCACGACCTTGTCTTCCGGACCGGGAACAATTTGGAGCAAGTGGTGCGGCGTATGATTCAGGATATAGTCGCGCTTTTCCCGCAGATAAGTGCTGATGCCGCCGCCGCCTGCCGGCGAATAGCTTTGGGTCAAATCACAAAGCAGCAACGGGGCGTTCCCGCCGGGAAGCGCCATCAGGTCCGCAGAATCAAGCAATTTCATACGCCCCCAGCCCCTCGCCCAACGCGAACAGTTTACGCGGTGCCGACCAGGCCGTGCGACGTTAGCAGTTCAGCAAGCTCACCCGATTCATACATTTCCATCATAATGTCGGAGCCGCCGACAAATTCGCCCTTCACGTATAATTGTGGGATCGTTGGCCAATCGGAAAATTCCTTGATGCCCTGGCGAATGGCCTGATCCTGCAAGACATCGACGCTGTCAAAATTGACGTTCAAATGCTGCAAAATAGCCACTGCGCGGCTGGAGAAGCCACACTGTGGAAATAACGGGCTACCCTTCATGAAAAGCAGCACATCATTACCGCTGACAAGATCAGCAAGGCGGGTCTGTGTTTCGTCTGTCATCGCGTCGTCCTTCAATCGGGTGTGGCAGTGGTCAGTTGCAATGCATGCAAAGCGCCGCCCATACGGCCACCCAGCGCGGTATAAACCGCCTGATGTTGTTTTATTCGTGGCAAGCCACGAAAACTCGCGCTGATAACGCGCGCGGCGTAGTGATCACCATCGCCGGCAAGGTCGGTAATTTCGACGGCCGCATCGGGGATTCCCTGCCTGATCAAGCGTTCAATCTCATCGGCTGGCATCGGCATGGATTATTTCGATTCCATCAACTGGCGACGCGCTTCAACCGCCTTTTCTTCGAGCGCGCGCCGCACGCTTGCATCGTCGATATCCACGCCGGCCGCCAGCATATCGCCAAGCAATTTACGCACGACATCTTCGTCACCAGCTTCTTCGAAATCGGCTTGGACGACCGCCTTGGCATAGGCATCCGCTTCTTCGGCAGTAAGCTTCATCTTTTCCGCAGCCCATTGCCCGAGCAGGCGGTTACGACGCGCACTGACCCTGAACGCAACTTCCTCGTCGCGTGCAAATTTCGCTTCGAACGCCTGTTCGCGGTCGTCGAAGGTGGTCATGGGCGAACTCCAAATATATTTCTGACTGCGTGCAAATAGGGAGGGTCTGGCAGCATGGCAACGCCCATCGCGGCGCATTAATCCGCCACGCGCACAACCAGCTTACCAATGGCCCCGCGCGCCGCCATTTTGGCGATCGCCTGCCCCCCATCGGCAAAGGAAAAAGTCTCCGTCACGCGAGGTGCAATCTGGCCATCTTTCCAGAGACGGAACAGCCGGTCGACATGGGCCTGGTTGGCCTTGGGGTCGCGTGCGGCAAAGGCGCCCCAAAAGACGCCGCACACGTCGCAGCTCTTTAGCAGCGTCAGATTAAGCGGCAGCCGGGGAATGCCCGCCGGGAATCCGACAACTAGGTATCGACCCTCCCAGGCGATTGAGCGAAGCGCGGGCTCGGCATAATCGCCTCCCACCGGATCGTAGATAACATCCGCGCCATTCGGACCGACAGCCGCCTTGAATTGTTCAGCCAGGGCCTTGGACTGATCTTTGTCGAATGGGGCACGGCCGTAAATAATGGTCTCATCGGCCCCAGCATCGCGGCAGGCCGCTGCTTTTTCTTCACTCGATACTGCCGCAACGACACGCGCACCGAATGCCTTGCCAAGCTCGACCGCCGCCAGGCCGACGCCGCCCGCGGCGCCCAGTACCAACAGCGTCTGGCCTTCCTTCAGGTGCCCGCGATCAAGCAACGCATGGATCGTGGTCGCATAGGTTAGCAGCAACGCCGACCCGTCTTCAAAACTGCGGCCATCTGGCAACGGATATAATCGAGAGGCATCAACGGCGACTTTTTCGACCAAGCCTCCATTGCCGATCGTTCCAAGCACGCGATCGCCAACCGCCAGGGTCGTCACGCCTTCGCCAACACTTTCGACAACGCCGGATATTTCTCCCCCCGGCGCAAACGGGCGCTCAGGACGGAACTGATATTTGTCTTCGATGATCAGCACGTCAGGATAGTTGATGGCGCATGCTTTGACGGCGACAATGACCTGGCCCTTGCCGGCTACCGGATCGGGCAGATCGTCAATGACAAGGGTTTCAGGACCGCCCGGCGCCTTCGATAGCAGAGCCCGCATCATTTCTCTCCCGGATCATCCATGGCCGCTGTGCGCTGACACCGGCCTCATAGGTTGTAATCGCCTGATCCCTTGCCAGCGTCAGGCCAATCTCGTCCAGTCCCTCCATCAGGCAGGCACGACGAAACGGATCGAGGGCAAAGGTAAAACGGTCCTGAAAGGGGGTGGTCACCGTCATGGTTTCCAGATCGACGCTGATTGGTTGATCCTTGGCGACGTCGAGCAGCCGGTCGATCGCTTCCTGCGGCAACACAACGGTGACGATGCCGTTTTTAAAGGCGTTGCCTGAAAAAATATCCGAAAAGCTGGGGGCGATGACCGCCTTCACGCCCATATCGGCCAGCGCCCAGGCTGCGTGTTCGCGGCTGGACCCACAACCAAAATTGTCGCCTGCGATAAGGATCGGGCTTCCCGCGTAGCGTGGATCGTCAAATATATTGCCCGCTTCGGTGCGAACCGATTCAAAGGCGCCCTTACCCAGGCCAGATCGGCTGATCGTCTTGAGCCACTGCGCTGGTATAATCACGTCGGTATCGACATTCTTGGCGCCCCATGGATAGGCGCCGCCGTCTACCTTCGTCACAGCTTCCATTATTCAGCAGCTGCCGGGAACGCGGGCAATTTGCTGATATCGCGCGGCTCATGCTGGATGATCACTGTTGCCTTCAGATTTTTGGCCAATCCCTTGAAGCGATCGATCGCCGCAATCGAATCCGCCCGATTATAGTTGAACCCGGGTATGCCTCCGGTGTCATAATTTTCCTGGAAGTGAACAACGTCGCCACTCAGCAGCACGTTGCCCATCCCAGCCAGTTTGACCAGCAATCCATGATGGCCCGGCGTGTGTCCGGGCAAGTCGATCATCGTGACGCTGCCATCGCCAAATATGTCCTTGTCGCCCGACACGGCTTCTGCCTTGCCGGTGCCACCGAACCAGTTTTTCAGCGGCACCGGATCGGCTCCATTTAGCGCAGGGGACGCAGCCAGCGAATCATAATCCCCTTTACCAATCAACAGTTTAGCTTGCGGAAACGCAGCCGCCTGACCGATATGGTCGAAATGATAATGACTGATGCCGATGATCGAAATATCTTCGGGCTTGACGCCAATCTTGGCTAGTTGTTCCGGGATGGTGACGGTTACCGTTGCCGAAAGCGCGACCTTGTCGCTGAGCGGGGCCCCCTTCAACGCGGCGGAAAGGCCGGTGTCCCACAACATGTACGTATCGCCATGCTTGATCAGATAACAGCTGGCCGTAAAGCGCCGCTTCATGCCGGTATATGCATTGGTGTCGCTGAAGACATTCAGATCGTTCACCTGCGCAGCGCCGCAATCGAGCCGCCACAATTTGGTGCTGGTCGCGGTCTGGCCGCTGGCGGAGTAGGCGGCGATGCCGCTCAATACCGTGCCGGCAATCAGCAAATATAATGCGCGTTTCATATCAGGCGTCTCCCCCCGCGAAGTTCCTTACGTCGGTCAGGCGACCGGTTATTGCCGCTGCCGCTGCCATGGCCGGTGATACCAGATGCGTCCGAGCGCCAGGCCCTTGTCGTCCTACGAAATTTCGATTCGATGTGGAAGCACAGCGTTCACCCGGTGGCACCTTGTCTGGGTTCATCCCCAGGCACATCGAACAGCCAGGCTCGCGCCAGTCAAAACCGGCATCGATCAAAATCTGCGCGATGCCTTCCGCCTCGGCCTGACGTTTGACCAGTCCCGATCCGGGCACGACCATGGCCCGCACGCCATCGGCAACCTTGCGCCCTTTGGCAATTGCAGCGGCGGATCGAAGATCCTCGATCCGGCTGTTGGTGCAGCTGCCGATAAACACATGCTGGATGGCGACATCCTGTAACCGCACCCCCGGTGTCAGCCCCATATATGCCAATGATTTCCGCGCAGCATCACGTTTGCCGGCATCGGCAAAGCTGTCGGGGTCGGGCACCACGCCGGTTATTTCCACGGTGTCTTCGGGGCTGGTGCCCCACGTCAGCGTCGGTGCGATCGTGCTCGCATCGATCAAAACCTGTTTATCGTAACGCGCACCGGGATCGCTCACCAGCGCCCGCCACCACGTGACCGCCCGGTCCCAATCGTCGCCGCGCGGGGCCATAGGCCGCCCCTGCAAATAGGCAAAGGTCTTCTCATCTGGGGCGATCAGGCCCGCGCGCGCGCCGGCCTCAATCGACATATTGGCGATCGTCAGCCGTCCTTCAATCGAAAGATCGCGGATAACCTTGCCGGTATATTCGATCACATGACCGGTACCGCCCGAAGCCCCGATGCGACCGATGATGGAAAGGATGACGTCCTTCGCCGTGACGCCGGCCCCTAATTCACCATCAACGCGAACTTCCATTGTTTTCGATTGGCTGAGCAACAGGGTCTGCGTTGCGAGCACATGTTCGACTTCACTGGTCCCGATACCGAACGCCAGTGCCCCCAACGCACCGTGCGCCGCGGTATGGCTGTCACCGCACACCAATGTCGTGCCCGGCAGCGTAAAGCCCTGTTCGGGACCCACAACATGGACGATGCCCTGCTCCGGTGCGGTCGCGTCGATATAGTCGATGCCAAACTCAGGAGCGTTTCGGCGCAAGGCATCCAGCTGCTGCGCACTTTCCGGATCGGCAATTGGAACCGCCTTGCCATTGATATCGACACGGGGGCTGGTCGGCAGATTATGGTCGGGAACGGCCAGTGTCAGGTCCGGGCGGCGTACTTTGCGGCCCGCGACACGCAATCCCTCAAACGCCTGCGGGCTGGTTACTTCATGGACCAGATGCCGGTCGATATAAATCAGACACGTACCATCGTCGCGCCGCTCGACGACGTGAGCGTCCCAAATTTTTTCGTATAGTGTTTTTGGATCCAATCCCATCGCCCGGGGCCTTAACCAAAACAGTCGCCCAGACAAGCCCGGACGCAATTAAATGCCGGTCTCAGGCTATTGGGCGGCACGCCGATCAGTTGATCCTTGTCACCGAAGGCCGTTCTTTTGGTGACGTGTAGCTGGGGTCGTGGAGCAACGGTGACGGTCGATCATCGCGCAATGCCGCCAATGCCTGTGCGAACCCGGTCGTGCACCGGAAGCCGAGCGCGCGTTCGGCGTGCCCGGGATCATAAACCCGGTCAATCGTGGCAGGCAGCACCCAGCCGCGCGACGCATAGAGCGCGGCGGCTTCCGGAAAATGCCGCGCGATGACAGCAGCCGGATCCTCCTTCAGCGCCTTCGCCTCATCTTGCTGAAAAGGTATCGGTGCCGACAGGATAAAAGTATCAAAGCCGAGCTGCGGCGCACGATCAAGCGCCATCACATGGGCCCGCGCCGCGTCTTCAACGGTCAACCGGCGATTCAGCAATTCGTTCGTCTTCAGATTATCGCCGGCTGGTTGGGCATGGGTATCATCGTCCTCCGGGAAGAACCGTCCTGTGCGGAGTATCAGGCAGGGCAAGCCGTGCAATTGATGATACAATCTACACAGATGCTCTGCCGCGAGCTTGGTCACGCCGTAGATGTTACGGGGTTCAAGCGGCGCCATGGTCTCGTCAATCCAAACTGCTGCCTCGCCCTCCGCACGCCGGATTCGCTCTGAAATCATAAGCGACGTGGTCGATGTAAAGATGAACCGGCTAGCCTTGGCTGCCACCGCCGCCTCCAGCAGGTTCAGCGTCCCCGTTACATTGACATCGATGAATGCCTGCGTCGGGTACCGGGCGATGTCGGGTTTGTGCAGCGCGCCCGAATGGATCACGGCGTCGATCTCATACTCTGCGAACACCTGGTCGACCAAGGCACGATCAGCAACAGTGCCAATCACGGCCGTATCGGTGCCGGGTGCCACATCCAGTCCGGTTACGAAATGCCCCGCTGCGCGCAACCGCGGCGCGAGGAATCGGCCGAGCCAGCCGGACGATCCTGTAAGCAAAACCCGCATTTCAATGCTTTCGGTCTGTGAGCGCAGCTTTCAGGAAGGCCACGCTGTCGGCCAGCACTGGCCCCTTGCTCCTAAACGGCTTCGAAAATGCCATTGCCACTTCCTCGTGACTCAAGCCCGGATAATCGCGAAACTCTACCCTTACCCCCAGCGCTTTCAACTTGTCGCGGAGCGCGATCGCATTGCGCGGCTTGACGGTAGTATCTGCGGTAGACGTGACGAGCAGCATCGGCGGTGCATCGGCTCTTGCGTAGCTGATTGGCTGCGTGTCCTTTGGGGTTGGGAAGGCGCCAAACGCGTTGCGCGAATTCGCGGTCGTGAACGGATAGAAATCATACGGGCCGCTAAGGCCAACCGCCGCCTTGATGAAGTGCGGATCGGCGCAGCTGGCCACCAGGTACCGTGTATCAAGCGTCAGCATCGCGGCAATATACGCCCCGGCGGAATGCCCCATTACCGCTACCCGCGACGGATCGCCGCCATAAGCGCCGATATGATCGCGGACCCAGCGCATTGCCTCTGCGCCATCAGCCACAAAGGCTGGAAAGCGGACATCGGGGACCTTTCGGTAATCCGGCACCACCACAACAAAGCCCTGAGCGGCCAGCGCACGTCCCACAAATACATATCCCTGACGCGTGCCGTCATGCCAGCCACCGCCATAGAAGAATACGACGACCGGCAACTTCTTGGCGCCACTGCCCGAGGGACGCCAGACATCCAGCTTTTGTCCATGTGTACCGAAACCGGCGCCCTCAACAACTTGTTCGACGCTGGAACCGCCGCCTGCCAACCCATCAAGCTGACTGAGCTTGTTGGGCCCGGGGACAAGGAAGAACCATAGCGCGAACGCCGACATCAAAACGATCAGCGTGATGACGGCGCCGCGGATCATGCAGCGATGTTCACGCTGTAATGGGCAGTGGTCTTCGCCGCGACTTCGTCAGCAGTCACACCGGGTGCCAGTTCGATCAATTCAAAGGCGCTGGCATGATCGGGACGGTGAAATACCGCCAGATCAGTAATGATCATATCGATCACATTCTTGCCGGTCAGCGGCAGCGTGCAGGCGGGAATGAACTTCGGATCGCCATTCTTCGACGTATGTTCCATCACCACGACAATCCGCTTCACGCCGGCCACCAGATCCATCGCGCCGCCCATGCCCTTGATCAGCTTGCCGGGGATCATCCAGTTCGCAATATCGCCGCCTTCGCTGACTTCCATTGCGCCGAGCACCGTCAGGTCGATATGTCCGCCCCTGATCATCGCAAAACTGTCGGCGCTGCTGAAATACACCGACTGCGGCAGCTCGCTGATCGTCTGCTTGCCGGCGTTGATCAAGTCGGGATCAACCTCATCCGGATAGGGGAACGGGCCAATGCCCAGCATCCCATTTTCGGACTGCAACGTTACATCCATGCCGGCCGGAATGTGGTTGGCCACCAGCGTCGGGATGCCGATGCCAAGGTTCACATAGAAACCATCCTGCAATTCGCGTGCAGCGCGCGCCGCCATATCGTCACGGGTCCAGGGCATCAGTTGGCCTCCTTACGGGGTACAAATTCAATGGGGCTGTCCGTGGAGTTGCCACGCTCTGCGTCAACGCCTTCCCAGATACGCGCCAACGCATCGCTCTCTGAAATATTGACCGCCTTTGCATAGGCTTTGGCAGCATGGCCAATCGCGTCCACGATCGCGAGGCCGAAGCCCATCGGGTCCGCCCCAATGGGTACCGGGTTGATAAAGCAGAATACCGGGCCGGCCTCGGTTGCCCACAGCCGCAAAAATTCGCGCGCGCCGGTCAGATTTTGCGCATAGGGCGTCAGGTCGATCGGGATCGGCTTGTTGTCGCTCATTTGCTTGCCTCAACTATGCTGCCGTCACGGACCGGGTGAAACTTTTGCCGTTTGGCGCGGCACTGCCCCTGTCCGCGGCCAAAGCGACTCACGCTGCCGCCCGCTCCCGGGTCGTCACGAATTCGATCTTCTTGTCATAGGGCGCGCCCAGGATCAGCCGGTTGACATAAATGCCGGGCAAATGGACCTGGTCGGGATCGAGGCTGCCCACCGGGACAATTTCCTCAACTTCGGCGACGCAAACCTTGCCGGCAGTCGCCATTGGCTGGTTGAAATTGCGTGCGGTCTTGCGGAAAATCAAATTGCCTGCCTCATCCGCCTTCCACCCCTTGATGATCGACAGATCGGCCCGGATGCCCCGCTCCAGAATAAATTCTTCCCCATCGAATTTCATCACGGGCTTACCCTCGGCAACCAGCGTGCCAACGCCGGTCTTGGTGTAGAAACCCGGAATGCCGGCGCCCCCGGCGCGGCAGCGTTCCGCCAGCGTACCCTGCGGACAAAATTCAACGTCGAGCTCGCCGGCCAGATATTGGCGTTCAAACTCCTTGTTTTCGCCAACATAGCTGCTGATCATCTTTTTCACCTGTCGCGTCCGCAACAGCTTGCCCAGACCTTCGCCATCGATACCGGCATTGTTGCTGGCAATCGTCAGATCCTGTGTCCCGGCGTCGCGGATCGCATCAATCAGCCGCTCTGGAATACCGCACAGGCCAAATCCGCCCGCGCAAATCGTCATCCCATCAAACAGAACGCCCTCAAGCGCAGCGGCGGCATTCGGGTAAAGTTTGTGCATTTGGGTCGGCTCCGCAGACTCGGATAGGCTCCCCTGTCGCTTAGTCCGTGCAACAAGCGCGGGTCAACGCCTAGGCGGCCGCCCCGAACAGCAATCCGACCGCCGCAGTGACTGCCATCGCCATTGCACCCCAGAATGTCACCCGAACGGTCGCGCGGAGCACCGGCGCCCCGCCCGCGCGAGCGCCGACCACGCCCAACAGCGCCAGGAACAAAATTGATCCAGCAGCAACACCCCAGGCCAACCACGGCGCGGGCAAAGCCATTACCAGCAGCAGCGGAAATGCCGCGCCAACCGCAAAGCTGGCGGCCGATGCCAGCGCGGCCTGAATAGGTCGCGCCTCCAGATGGGCGCTAAGCCCCAGTTCATCGCGCAAATGCGCATTAATGGGATCCTTGGCCGTGAATTGCCGGGCAACGTCGGTGGCCAGTTTGCGGTCAAGCCCACGCGCGACATAGATGTTGGTAAGCTCCTCAAGCTCCAAGTCAGGATTATCAAGCAGTTCTTGTTGTTCGCGTGCGCGGTCCGCTTTTTCGGTATCGGCCTGCGAGCTGACTGATACATATTCCCCCGCGGCCATCGACATTGCGCCGGCTACCAGCGCAGCGACGCCCGTGATGAGGATAGCCGAGGGACTTTGCGACGCCGCTGCCACACCGATGATCAGGCTGGCGGTTGATACAATCCCGTCATTGGCCCCCAAAACGGATGCGCGCAGCCAGCCAATCCGGGATACCAGATGTACTTCGCTGTGCGCCCTCGGCATGGCCGTGTCCTTCAATATTGGAGTGGCAATCCGGCCCGTGCCCAAGGCAGCGAGATCAATCGCCCGGTGCCCGACAAGGTGATGTAGGCTGTTTTCATCGCCTCTCCCCCCCAGCAGATATTGGTCGTGAAGGGATCCGGCGTCGCCACAAATTCGACCAGGTCGCCCGCAGGCGAGATAACCGAGATCCCGCTTTCACCAATGGTCGCGACGCAGATATTGCCGCATTGCTCAATACCCAGCGAATCAAAGAATTTATAGCCCGCAGGACGGTAAAGTGGGACGCCCGCACCCCCCAGGCCACCGGCCTGATCGACCTTGCCCGCCGAGGTAATTTTGAACGCCATCAGCCGGCAGGTATAGGTCTCTGCGGCATAAAGCGTACCGCCATCCGGCGACAGGCCGATCCCATTGGGATTTTCGCTCGGAAAGATGACTTCCTCAAGGTGCGACCCATCGGCCTTGGCATAGAATATCCCGGTAATGTCGCGTTCGCGCGGCCGGTTCTTGCCATGGTCGGTAAACCAGAACCCGCCATGCGCATCGAAGACGATGTCATTTGGCCCACGCAAAACGCAGCCGAAATCGCCATCCTTATAGAGCAGTTCGACCTTACCGGTTTCGAGATCGATCCGCTCAATGCGTCCGCCAGAATAATCATCCGCCTGACCGTGCGGAATCAGCAACCCGCTGGGATGGGTGACGTAATTAAAGCCACCATTGTTGCAGCAATACAGCATACCATCCGGGCCGATCGCCAGCCCGTTCGGGCCGCCGCCCGGTTCCGCGACGGTCTTTTTGGTCCCGTCCGGAAAGCAACGGGTTATCCGCCCTGCCGCTATCTCGACCACGACCAAGCTGCCGTCGGGCATCGCCACCGGTCCTTCCGGGAAGCGCAGTCCATCGGCGAACACGGTGAACTCGGCCATGGCATGCCCTCTCGTATTGAATGGTTTGAAGGCCTATCTGCGCGTCCAGAACGCGTTCGCCAAGGAGAATCCCACCATGACCAACAGCAGCTATGCCGCCGACCTTGCCCTGTTTGTTGATGGTGCATGGAGCGCAGGCGAAGGCCGCGACACGCGGCCCGTCGTCAATCCTGCGACCGGCGATGCGATTGCCGACGTGCCGCTGGCATCGACCGCCGATCTTGACAATGCGCTTGCAGCTGCCGAACGCGGGTTCAAGCTCTGGCGCGCAACCGATGTCAATGCGCGCGCCGCCATCCTCCACAGGGCCGCTGATCTGATCCGCGAACGCTGCGACGCCATTGCAGCGCTCATGACCCGCGAACAAGGCAAGCCGATCGGCGAAGCGCGCGGCGAAGTGATCAGTTCGGCGCAGATGTTTGACTGGTTTGCTGAGCAAGCGCTGCGCCAATACGGCCGGGTGCTGGTGCGTCCGACTGGCCAACGATCCATTGTTATTCAACAGCCGGTTGGTGTTGTGGCAGCGCTCAGCCCGTGGAATTTTCCGGTCTATCTGATGGCGAAAAAACTCGCCCCGGCCCTTGCCGCTGGGTGCGCTGTCATCTGCAAGCCGCCCGAAGAAACGCCGGGCTGCACCAGCGCGATGATGCATTGCCTGGCAGATGCCGGGCTGCCCAAAGGCGTTGCACAGCTGGTTTTCGGCGTACCCGACACAGTGAGCCGCCATCTTATTGGTTCGCCCATCGTCGCCAAGATCAGCTTTACCGGATCGGTGCCGGTCGGCCAGCATCTGCTGCGGCTGGCGGCCGACGGCGTAAAGCGTACGACAATGGAACTGGGAGGCCATGCCCCCGTCCTCATCTTTGCGGATTGCGATCTTGAAAAGACGCTCGACATGGTCGTTCCGCAGAAGTTCCGAAATGCCGGACAGGTCTGCGTTTCCCCGACCCGTTTCTACGTCGAGGAAGCGATTTATGAGGAATTCCTAGCCGGCTTCGTCGCACGCACGGCGCAGCTACCGGTCGGGGATGGATTTGATCCTGCCAACCGCATGGGGCCACTCGCCAATATCCGCCGCCCGGACGCGATCGAGCGCCTCGTCGACGACGCCAAGGCCAAGGGTGCCCGCACCATGGCGGGCGGCGAGCGCTTCGGCGACGGCGGCTTCTTTTTTCGCCCCACCCTGCTCGCCGACGTACCGAATGAGGCCGACATCATGTCGAACGAACCCTTCGGTCCGGTCGCGGTCAGTCGACCGTTCAAGAATTTCGACGACGCGATCGAACAGGCCAACCGCTTGCCCTATGGCCTGGCCGCGTTCGCCTTCACCGAAAATGGCCGCCGCGCCAATTTGCTGGGGGACGCAATCGAAGCCGGCATGGTCGGCATCAACAGTTTTGCGATCAGCGGCGCGGATACGCCGTTCGGCGGCGTAAAGCTGTCGGGCTTTGGCAGCGAAGGCGGGACGGAAGGCTTTGAGAGCTATATGGTGACCAAGGCGATCCATCAGGCATAGCGCGTTGCGCGCGTCGCCGCTAAACCCGGACCCATGAGCACCAAACGCACCGGCGGCCGCATCCTTGTCGACAATCTGATTGCTCAGGGGTGCGACCGAATATTCCAGGTGCCAGGCGAAAGTTTCCTGGCCGTCCTCGACGCGCTGCATGACAGCTCCGAAATCGATGTCGTCACCTGCCGGCAGGAAGGGGGCGCAGCGTTCATGGCCTGCGCCGATGGCACGCTGACCCAGCGGCCCGGTATCTGCTTTGTCACGCGCGGGCCCGGCGCGACCAATGCCAGCATTGGCGTCCATGTCGCGATGCAGGATAGCCAGCCAATGATCCTGTTCATCGGCGATGTCGATCGCAGCATGCGCGACCGTGAGGGATTTCAGGAAGTCGACCTGCCCGCCATGTTTGCGCCGCTGTGCAAATGGGCGACGCGGATCGAAGATGCCCGCCGCATTCCCGAATATATCGCGCGCGCCTTTAACGTTGCAACCAGCGGCCGCCCCGGCCCGGTCGTGATCGCGCTGCCAGAGGATATGTTGTGCGATGTAGTCGAGGCCGTCGATCGGCCAAGGGTTGAGCATGCTATCCGGGGCCTTGATCCCGCTGCCTATGATGATCTGCTGACGCGGCTTCGCGCGGCCGAACGCCCGGTAGCCATTGTGGGCGGTGCCGGCTGGGATGGCGCGACCTCCGGTGCCTTCGATGCCTTTGCCCGGTCATGGGGTATCCCCGTCGCCGGCGCTTTTCGTCGACAGGATGCGATCGGTAATTGGTCAAAATGTTGGGCCGGCAACCTTGGCTACGGCCCCAATCCGACGCTGGTTGCCCGGATCAAGGCTGCCGATCTGATCCTTGCCGTCGGGGCGCGACTGGGGGAAGCGACGACCGATGGCTACACGTTGATCACACCCGATCATCCCGGCCAACTACTTATCCATATCCATCCTGATCCGTCGGAACTCAACCAGGTCTATCGGACCGATCTGGCGATTTCCGCCAGCGTGTTTGAAGCCGCCGATATGCTGGCGCGTCTCCCCTTCCCGGAACAACCCAATCCCGCTGCGGAAGCCGCCCATGCCGAATGGCTCGACTGGTCGACACCCAAGCCGCGCAGCGGTGTGACGCTCGACCTCGGTCTCTGCGTCGCCGCAATGCGCGAACGGCTGAGCGCTGCAGACACCATCATCTGCAATGGCGCGGGGAATTTCTCCGGCTGGTGGCATCGCTACTGGCATTATGGCAATCCCGGCACCCAGCTTGCCCCGACCGCCGGCGCCATGGGCTATGGGGTCCCCGCCGCTGTCGCGGGCGCGCTCCGCTGCCCTGAAAAGACTGTCGTCGCGGTCGCGGGGGATGGCGACTTCCTGATGAACGGGCAGGAACTGGCCACCGCGATTCAGCACGGCGTCAACATGCTGGTGATCGTTGTCGACAATGGCGGTTACGGGACGATCCGCATGCATCAGGAGCGCGAATATCCAGCGCGTCTGTCCGGTACCGAACTCAGCAACCCCGATTTTGCGCTGCTTGGCAAAGCCTATGGTACTTGGTCCGAAACGGTCGAGACCACCGCCCAATTCGCCCCCGCCCTCGATCGCGCATTGGCGCATCCAGGCGTAAAGCTGCTCCACCTGAAAACGGACATCGAAATCATCACCAACGGCACCACGATCAGCGCGATCCGCAAGCGGTAAACAAGCTGTGCCACTGACAAGAATAGGGCCGCCCCGGTTGCGCGGGACGGCCCATCCTCCGGTTACGCAACACGGAGGATCGTCAAGCAACGTATTGCGTCAGATTTTGTTGCCAAGCGCGCCCTTGACCGAACCAGCGATCTGCTGACCCTTACCTTTCAGCTCCTGTGCGGCACCTTTGGCCTGCGTTTCAGGATCGCTGCTGTGCTGCTTGGCTTTGCCAATCGCTTCATTGACGTTGCCTTTGATCTTGTCGACCAATTCACCCATCGAAAGTCTCCTATTGCCGCGCGCCGGTTCCCCGGGGGTAGGGTCGATCACGCGGACAAAGAGATAACGGGCTGAAATGCGGTCAGGTTCCATTGCGGGGAACAATGGATCGCATCAGTAGCACCGCCCACCGCAGCAACAGCCTTGGTTGGTATCAGGGCGCTACATGGTGCAAAAACGTCGTAACCTCGGCCCAATTCTCTTCAGCGCCCAGCGAATTCTTGGCCGGGATCAACGTCGAAGATCCATGCGTCCCCGCGGTAACGGGAACATATTGCTGCTTATCGGTCCCGGGCACGGCCGCCACGATCGCGCGGGCTGCCGCGATTTCGCCAGGGTCTTTGGCCGAGGTCACAAACACCGGGATGCGCAATCGCGACGCGGCCTGTTTCACGGCATTGGGATCATCCAGATACTCACCCGGAGAAAATGCCATCACGGCGCGGATCGCGGTCGGATTTTCCGCAGCGACCAGAAAGACGAGCGCCGCCGAATAGCTGCTGCCCCACAAGATGATCGGCAGGTTCTTTTTTTGCGCCCAGGTTACGGCCCCCTGCAAATCCTGCTTGGCATCGATATAGGGCTTTGATCCGCCCAGAATATGCACGGTGGAATTGTCGCCGTAGAGCGTGTCGCCGCCCGAGCGTTGGTCGATCGCAAATGCGGTATAGCCCATTTCCGCAAGCCGCGGTCCGATTGTGTCATATTCGTATTTGCTCGATCCGGCTTGGTGGAACAGCAGGATAACGGCCTTCGGCTTGGTATTTTCGTACAGAAAACCAACGATCGGGATGCGGTCAGCGGTTTTGAAATTGTCAGGATGGCGCGGCAGTGCCTTACCCGCAGGCGTGCCGCCGCCCTGCGCGCACCCAGCCAGCGCCAGCGCTACCACAAGGCTCAACCCACTCCGCATATGCTTGTCCCTCAACAACATCAGATTACGTCAGCGGCCACACCGCAGGCGCAAGTAGGGCACGGCGTGGCGTGGCAATGCCAAATGCCGGACCGGCCCGCGCTTGATTTGCGCCGTATGCCGAATTCGCTCGGAGAGACAATACACCATTGTCAGCATTCGGCGACATGACGCCGACGAAGTGCCGGAGCGAAACCGCCCCGGCACCGCCGTTAGTCAGGTCAATCGCTTAGCAATCGCCCATGCCGCAATCCACGCCGAGCGCGGCGCAGACCGAAACGCACGTAGCGCTGCATGCCGCAGCGACGGCGGCCGGCGCGGCGGCATAGGCTGCGCTCGCAGACAGGGCGAGGCCGAGGACAGCGAATTTCGCATATTTCACATAACGGGTCATGGTAATTTCCTTAATTGACAGATTGATCGGTGTTGCCACCGGGAATTGGCTTCAGGACCGCTCGGCTCGCGGCGGGGGCAATGGCGGCACAACCCGCATGCCAGAAAGGTGAGGAAGAATGTCGTTTTCGCTCGCCACCGCAAGCGCGCGCGCCGGGCGGATCTCCATTGCGTTCGGGAGGACGGCTGTACAGCAACCGGTCTCACCCGCGCACATGGTCGATTGTGCCGGCTGGCCGGTGCAATCGGGTTGATGGTCGCTGCCCATCGGACAGCAGCCAACGCGCATACCTCCAGCGACGATCTGCCGCGCGATTTCCGCCGACCCTGCCGCCGTGGTGCCAAGACCAAAAAGCGTAAACATCGCAAGAACGGCAATAAACATGGCGCGCATGCCTTGATATTCGGTCTGCTCGGTCATCTGGTTACAGCACCATAGTTCAGATCAACCCAGCTAGCGGGCTCGACGGATCGGCATAGCGACGCTGGCCCATTCGACCCGCCAGATACGCCATGCGTCCGGCTTCGACGGCCGATTTCATGGCCGCCGCCATCAGGATCGGATCTTTGGCTTCGGCAATGGCGGTGTTCATCAGCACGCCATCGCAGCCCAATTCCATCGCCACGGCGGCATCTGAAGCCGTACCAACCCCGGCATCGACCAGAACCGGCACTTTCGCCCCTTCGACAATCAACCGGATCGTCACGCGGTTCTGGATTCCCAGGCCGGATCCGATCGGCGCCCCCAACGGCATGATCGCCACGGCGCCAGCATCCTCCAGCCTTTTCGCGGCGATGGGATCATCGACGCAATAAACCATGGGCAAAAAGCCTTCCTTCGCCAGAACTTCGGTTGCGCGCAGCGTTTCAACCATATCGGGATACAGCGTCTTCGCTTCTCCCAGCACTTCCAGCTTGACCAGGTCCCACCCCCCCGCCTCACGCGCCAGACGCAAGGTACGGATCGCGCTTTCGGCATCAAAACAACCGGCTGTATTGGGCAGATAGGTGACCTTTTTCGGATCGATAAAGTCGGTCAGCATCGGTGCGGTCGGATCGCTGACGTTAACGCGCCGCACCGCCACCGTAACAATTTCCGCGCCCGAAGCCTCAAGTGCCGCGGCATTCTGGGCAAAGTCCTTATACTTGCCCGTCCCGACAATCAGCCGTGACCGAAAGGTGCGACCGGCCACGGTCCAGCTATCGCCGGCAACCAGGGGGGCGTGATCTCCGCCGCCGACGAAATGGACGATTTCCAGCTCGTCTCCATCTTCCAGCATTACTTGTGCCAGTGTCGACCGTGGCACGATTTCAAGATTGCGTTCGACGGCCAGCTTTGCAGGGACCAGACCGAGTTCATTGGCCAGATCCGCGATGCTCAGGCCTCCAACGATCCGTCGATGTTCGCCATTTACGCGGATGCCGATTGTACCGTCTACGCTCATTGCCTGCCTTTGCCTTGTCGGTCCCGCGCATATAGGGAAGGCGGGGGTGGCCCGGCAACCGAAAGAAGGCCGATGGAACAAGAATTGAAACCGGGTGCGGGGAAACTGCACATGACAAAGCGCCCCGCCGCGCTTGTTGTCGGCGCGGGCGATGCAACCGGCGGCGCGATTGCGCGTGCCTTTGCGTGCGACGGGCTGGTCGCCTGCGTCAATCGTCGCCCCACCAATGCCGACAAGCTGGAGGAACTGGCCGCGTCGATTCGCCGCGACGGTTATGCAGCACGGGCGTTTCCTGCCGATGCGCGCGATGAAGATCAGATGGTCGCGATGGTTGATACCATCGAACAAGAGGTCGGCCAGATTGAGGTTGCGGTTTTCAACATTGGCGCCAACGTCAACTTCCCGATCACCGAGATGACCGCGCGCGTCTATCGCAAAGTATGGGAAATGGCCTGTTTTGGCGGTTTCCTGATGGGACGCGAAGTCGCCCGGCACATGAGCGTTCGCGAACGCGGCACGATCATCTTTACCGGCGCTACAGCGTCGCTGCGGGGTGGATCGGGCTTCTCGGCATTTGCGGGCGCAAAGGCCGCGCTCAGAATGCTTGCGCAAAGCATGGCCCGCGAACTGGGGCCCCGGAACATTCACGTCGCCCACACGATCATCGATGGCGCGATCGACACTGACTTCATCGCCCAACGGATGAGTGATATCGATTCTGCCCGCGACGCCGACGCCATTCTGTCGCCCGATGAAATCGCCAAAAACTATGTCATGCTTCACCATCAGGCGCGGACCGCCTGGACCCACGAACTTGACCTTAGACCCTGGACGGAACGCTTCTGATATGCCCGGCACACTAGAATTCATCTTCGATTTTGGCGGCCCGAACGCCTATCTCGCCTATCGCGCCCTGCCCGGTCTGTTGGCCCGCACCGGCGCAACACTGCACTACACACCATGTTTGCTAGGCGGGATCTTTCGCGCGACCAACAACCGGCCGCCGCTGGTTCGATATGCCGAGATTCCGGCGAAACTCGCCTACGAACAGCTGGAGATGGAAAGGTTCGTGAAGGCGCACGGCCTGCACAGCTTTCGCATCAATCCAAATTTTCCAATGAACACCCTCATGCTCATGCGCGCGGCCATTGTTGCCGAAGACATGGGCTTGCTTGATCGATTTATCGAAAGCGCAATGACGGCGATGTGGGAAGTCGGCGAGAACATGGCTGATCCCGACGTTATCGCGCGTGTTCTCGATGCCGACGGTTTTGACGCGCGGACAATGCTGGCACGGACCGAAGATCAGGCCGTGAAGGAAAAGCTGATCGCCAACACCGAGCACGCCGTCGCGCGCGGCGCTTTTGGCGTGCCGACCTTCTTTGTGGCGGGCGAGATGTTTTTCGGAAAGGATCGGCTTGCCCAGGTCGAAGCGGCGTTAGCGTTAGCCTGACCCGCCCCCTTGGCGCTTGCACCACACCCGCTTATACCGCGCAACCGTCGCGACAGATAAGGGGGCATCATGGCCGACACGATTTTCGTCCTGAATGGGCCCAATTTGAATCTGCTCGGCCTGCGCGAGCCGGAAATTTATGGGTCCGACACGCTCGACGATATCGCCGACATGCTTGACGATAGAGCGCGGGTGCTTGGGCTTGCGATTGACCTGCGGCAATCGAACCATGAAGGCCATTTGATCGACTGGCTGCACGAAGCGCAGGGGACCGGCGCCCGGGCGGTAATCCTGAATCCCGGCGGATTCACGCATACATCAGTCGCGCTGCACGATGCGGTCAAGGCAATCACCACGCCGGTGATCGAAGTGCACCTCTCCAACCCCCATGCCCGTGAACCCTTTCGCCACCACAGCTATATCGGGCGGGCAGCGCGGGGAACAATCGCAGGGTTTGGTCCGACGTCGTATCTGCTGGCGCTTGAAGCCGCCGCGCGCTTCTGACAGAGCGCTTTGACAACAGGGGAACAGAGGGTCGCCATGGCTGAAGAGACCAATAAGACGGGCGCTATGCGGGTTGATATAGAGCTCGTCCGCCAGCTTGCAGAATTACTTGACGAAACAAAGTTGACCGAGATTGAAGTCGAGGACGGCGATCGCCGCGTCAAAGTTGCCCGCAAAATAACAACAACGATAGCCTCAGTCGCCCCTGCTGGCGCTGCGGCTCCGATCGCGATGTCGGCGCCAATGACCGTGCCAGTGGCCGAGCCTGCACCAGCGCCTTCCGCCGCTAACGCGGTCAGGTCACCAATGGTGGGCACCGCCTATTTGCTTCCCGAACCTGGCGCAAAACCCTTTGTTGCGGTTGGTGATACGGTGAAGGCCGGTGACACGTTGCTGATCATCGAGGCGATGAAGGTCATGAACCCGATCACGGCGCCGTCGGCGGGCAAGGTGACGGCATTGCTGATCGAAAACGGCCAGCCCGTCGAATTCGATCAACCGCTGATCGTCGTCGAATAACCATGCCGCAAATCAAGAAACTGTTGATCGCCAATCGCGGCGAGATCGCGCTGCGTATCCACCGTGCCTGCCATGAAATGGGCATTGAAACGGTGGCGGTGCATTCCACTGCCGACAGCGATGCGATGCATGTTCGACTGGCGGATCAGGCGATCTGCATCGGTCCGCCGCCGGCCGTCGACAGCTATCTCAACATCCCCAATATCATTTCTGCTGCCGAAATTTCGGACGCCGATGCCATTCACCCCGGCTATGGATTTTTGAGCGAGAACGCCAAATTCGCTGAAATCGTCGAGGCCCACGACATCGTTTTCGTCGGCCCCAAACCTGAACATATTCGGACGATGGGTGATAAGGTTGAGGCTAAACGTACCGCCGGTGCGCTTGGCTTGCCGTTAGTCCCTGGTTCCGATGGCGCAATCAGCGATATCAACGACGCCAAGAGCATTGCCGAGCGGGTGGGCTATCCCGTCATTATCAAGGCAGCGTCAGGCGGCGGCGGGCGCGGCATGAAGGTCGTCACCAATGCGAGCGATCTTGAATCCCAGATGCAGCAGGCTGGCACGGAAGCGAAAGCCGCCTTCGGCGACGCAACGGTGTATCTTGAGAAATATCTCGGTAATCCACGGCACATCGAATTTCAGGTCTTCGGCGACGGCAACGGCAACGCCATCCACCTTGGTGAGCGCGACTGCTCGCTCCAGCGGCGCCATCAAAAGGTCCTTGAAGAAGCCCCCTCGCCGGTTCTCGGTGCCGAGGATCGGGAACGGATGGGCGGTGTGTGTGCCAAGGCAATGGCCGATATGGGTTATCGCGGCGCCGGCACGATCGAGTTTCTATGGGAAAATGGTGAATTCTATTTCATCGAAATGAATACCCGACTGCAGGTCGAACATCCGGTTACCGAAGCGATAACCGGGCTCGATCTTGTCCGCGAACAAATCCGGGTGGCGGAAGGGCACCCGCTGACGCTCCGCCAGCAGGACGTTCATTTCCGCGGCCATGCAATCGAATGCCGGATCAATGCGGAAGACCCCAAGACGTTCGCGCCCTCGCCCGGACTGGTGAAGCAATTCCACGCGCCAGGCGGCATGAATGTGCGCGTCGACAGCGGCCTTTATGCCGGATACCGCGTCCCACCCTATTACGACAGCATGATCGCCAAGCTGATCGTCTATGGCACCACCCGACAAGGTGCGCTGCGCCGCCTTCGCCGCGCGTTGAAGGAATTTGTGATCGAAGGGATGAAAACGACGATCCCGCTTCACCAAGCCTTGCTCGACGATCCGGACTTTCAGGCGGGTAACTACACCATCAAGTGGCTGGAAGAGTGGCTGGCGCGCCAGGAGGGCTGAACTGCTTCCCAAGCTGGCAAGCCTGAGGCACAATCTGGCAGTCAAATTTGGGGAGAGATCTGATGCGCGCTTTTTCACTAACCACGACGTTACTGACGGCAACGGGTCTTTCGACTGTTTTGTTGGTGGCGGCGCCAGCCCTGGCGCAGGTCAAGACGCCCGATCGTCCCGTTACCGATCCAACCAGCCTGGTGTCGCCTGAGAACTCAGCCGCAACGTCGGTACCGGTCGAAGATATCGGCACCACCCGGTCGCTGGGCAGCGCGGCCTGGAGCGCCGACGGCAAGTCTATTTTCGTTGCAACCAATCTGACGGGTCGGACCAATATCTGGCGGACCGACACGCAGGGCAGTTGGCCCATCCAGATTACCCAGTCAGAGGAATCGCAAACCGGGCTGGTTACATCGCGGGATGGGAAATGGGTCTATTTCGAGCAGGACAAGGGCGGCAACGAATACACCGATATTTACCGCGTTCCCACCGCCGGTGGTGCGGTCGTCAACCTGACCAACACGCCAGACCGGCAAGAGCGCGACATGCTCGTCGCCCCCCAGGGCGGCATGATCGCGCTGGTTACCAAACTGAAATCAGAGGGCCAGTCAAACCTGGCGGTGATGAACGGTGACGGCACTATTCGCATACTCACAGCCGAGAAGGACGCACAATTTGGCTGGCTTCCTGTCGCGTGGATCGAAGGCGGCCGCGCGCTGATTGCCAATCGCGACCGGGTTGACGGCGTCGTTGGCGAAGTTTGGCGTGTCGATATCGCCGACGGCAAGGCCACCCGCCTGCTCGCCAAGCCTGACACGGTGTTCGGCGCCAGCGACGCGACCGACGACGGCGCGACGATCGCCGTCACCAGCAACGACGGGACTGGCCAGATGCATGCCGGTATTTACAACGGCAACACCAAGGTCTGGCGCTGGCTCAAGCCCACGCCGTGGGAACAGTTTAGCGGTAGCTTTACCCGCGATGGCAAAGCGATGATCGCCCGCACTGCGGCCGATACGCGGACTTCCTTGTCGCGGGTCGAGCTGGCGACAATGGTGGAAACCCCGTTAAGCCTGGCGCCCGGGGTCAACGGCGTGGTCGGCGCTGAGCCCCTGTCCCCCGACGGTCATCTGCTGATGGTCAGCCATTCGGGCGCCGACTCGCCTAGTGACCTCACCCTCTTTGACATGACCACCGGCCAATCGCGCCCCGCTACCCAGCTCGCAATGGCAAGCCTCAGCCCCGCCAGCCTGCCGCGGTCGGAGGAAGTGGTCTACAAAAGTTTCGACGGCACGCTGATCAGCGCCGTCGTCACGATGCCGTACAATCTGAAGCGTGACGGTTCCAATCCCGCCATCGTCTTGCCGCATGGTGGGCCGACCGGTCAGGCCGTCGATGGCTTCAGCCGCTATGCTGCGGCGTTTGCCAGTCGGGGCTACATCACCATCCAGCCTAATTTTCGCGGATCGACGGGCTATGGCAAAGCGTTTCAGGCCGCGAACTTTAAGGATCTGGGCGGCGGCGACCTGAAGGACGTGGTCGCCGCAAAACACTTCCTCGTCGCAAGCGGCTATGTCGACGCAAAGCGCGTTGGCATCTTTGGCGGTTCCTATGGCGGGTTCATGACGCTGATGGCGATCGGCCGGGCGCCCGATGAATTTGCTGCTGCCGTCCAGTGGTTCGGCATTATCAACTGGCGGACCATGTACCGTGACCAGGACGAGGTGCTGAAAGCATACCAGCGCAGCCTGATCGGTACGCCCGACGCTGACCCTAAAGTCTATGACGCTGCGTCGCCGCTAACGTACATCAACGCCGCAAAGGCGCCATTGCTGACCATTCAGGGCGAAAATGATATCCGCGTGCCGCGCGGTCAGGCTCAGGAAGTCAACGACATCCTCAAAGCCAAAGGCAATATCGTCGAGACTATCTTCTATCCACAGGAGGGGCACGGGTTCCGCAAGCGGGAGAATCAACTCGACTCGCTACAGCGCACCGTCGCCTGGTTCGACAAATATTTAAATAAGGGTCCCGCTGGCAACTAATCGCGGCTGCGCGAAGATTAGTCAGGCTTTGCCGGGGCCAAAAGGGGGAGAGTGAATGCGCAAGGTTTTCGGCTGGCTCCTGCTCGTCATTATCGTGACCGCAGGCGCAGCGTTTCTGTACTTTCGCACTCCAGATACTGATGCTGCCGCGATGCGTGCAAAATACGGTGCGCCGCCGTCACAATTTGTCGACTTAGGTGGTGGGCTCGCCGTCCACCTGCGCGACACCGGCCCGCGCGACGCCCCCGTGCTGATGCTGATCCACGGATCAAACGCGTCGCTTCAGACTTGGGAACCATGGGCTGAACGGCTCGGCAAGCGGTATCGCATTGTCCGATTTGACCTGCCCGGTCACGGCCTGACGGGAGCCAGCCCGACGCGGCAATATAGCTCGGCAGCCTTTGTCGACGTGGTCGAACGGGTGCGTGCCAAGCTGCGCATTGAACAGATGGTGCTCGCCGGCAATTCCATGGGCGGCGGCGTCGCCTGGCACTACGCGCTTGCCCACCCGCGCCATTTGAGCGGCTTAATTCTGGTTGATGCATCGGGTCAGCCCGAACCGGGCAACACTCCCCCCCCGCTGGCATTCCGCATTGCGCGGATGCCGGTATTGCGCAATCTGGCGGCAATGATCACGCCGCGACGCTTGATCGAGGACGGACTAAAGTCCGCTTTCTACGACCAGATGCAGGTTACGCCGGCAATGGTTGATCGGTATTGGGAATTGCTCCGCTATCCAGGTAATCGCGTCGCGACGATCGATCGATTTTCCGGAAAGCCCGATTATGCGACGCCCGATCGGCTCCGCGCCATCAAAACCCCGACGCTGATCCTGTGGGGCGAAGACGATCATCTGATCCCGGTATCGTCAGGGCGCTGGCTGGCAGCAAATATGCCGGGCAGCCAATTGATCATTTACCCCCGCACCGGCCACGCGCCGATGGAGGAACGCGCTGATCAAAGCGCGGCAGATGTTTATCATTTCGTCGAACTAAAGGCGTTGGGTGCATCGCGTATCGCGCCGGTTGCAGAGGTCAGATAATGTTCATCGGTCATTACGGCGCCGCCTTTGTCGCTGCCGCGCGTCCCAAAGCCCCTCGGCTTGGTACGTTGTTCATCGCCGCACAGCTGATCGACTTTGGATTTTTCGCCTTCTTGATTCTGGGCATCGAACATATGCGCTTGGTGCCGGGCACGACCGCGATGAACCCGATGGACCTGTATTTCATGCCCTGGACGCACTCGATGGTCGGCGCGCTGGCATGGAGCCTCGCGTTCGCGGCGCTGATCTGGTCTATTACCCGCAACCGCTCGGCGGCGTTGCTTGCCGGAGCCGTCGTATTCTCCCACTGGCTGGTCGACCTGATCGTCCACGCGCCCGATCTTACCTTGATGGGCGCTCCACCGAAGCTGGGGCTGGCCCTGTGGAACTATCCCTTGATCGAGATACCGCTTGAACTGTTTTTCGCTTTTGGGGGGCTGCACTGGTATTTATCCCGAACCGATGCCATTGCCCCTGGCGGGCGTTGGGGGGCGTGGGCACTCGCCCTGGCGATGGCAGGGTTACAGGCCTTTAACTGGTTTGGGCCGGTCCCAAGCGGCATTGTCGACCCGCCACCCGCATCGACCGGGCCCCTGGGCCTTTTCGCCTACACGTTGCTGGCGCTGATTGCCTGGTGGATGGCGCGCAATCGCGAACCCCGCTTGTCGGGACGATAATCGGTATATGATGCGCCCGGTCGGCCGGAAATCCCCGGCCATGTCGTCGGTCCGACCATGATCCTGCACTGCCGGGGTGACGGCGTGAAACAGGCCCGCTATGGGCTAGGCGCATGAGCCAGATCACGCCGGAAGTTGTCGCCCAGCACGGGTTTACCCCAGAAGAATATACGCGTGTCCTGAACGCGCTGGGTCGTGAGCCCAACCTTACCGAACTGGGCATTTTTTCGGTCATGTGGTCAGAGCATTGCAGCTACAAATCGAGCCGCATCCATCTGAAGAAACTGCCGACCACCGGCCCACAGGTAATATGCGGACCGGGCGAAAATGCCGGTGTCATCGATATCGGCGACGGGCAGGCCGCGATTTTCAAGATGGAGAGCCATAACCACCCATCCTACATCGAACCTTACCAAGGCGCGGCGACTGGGGTCGGGGGTATTTTGCGCGACGTGTTCACCATGGGGGCACGGCCCATCGCCAACATGAACGCGCTGCGCTTTGGTCGCCCCGATCATCCCAAGATGCCGCATCTTATTTCTGGCGTTGTCCACGGCATTGGCGGCTATGGCAATTGCGTGGGCGTTCCCACCGTTGGCGGCGAAGTGAATTTTCATGCCGCCTATGACGGCAATATTCTGGTCAACGCCATGACGGTAGGTGTCGCGGAAACAGCCAAAATCTTTTACTCGGCCGCCAGTGGTATCGGCAATTCGATCGTCTATGTCGGGTCCAAGACCGGACGCGACGGGATCCACGGCGCGACAATGGCCAGCGCAGATTTCAGCGAGGATTCTGAAGAGAAGCGTCCGACCGTTCAGGTGGGCGATCCCTTCACCGAAAAACTGCTGATCGAAGCGTGCCTGGAACTGATGGCATCGGATGCGATCGTTGCCATTCAGGACATGGGCGCGGCGGGGCTTACCTCTTCCAGCGTGGAAATGGCATCCAAGGGGGGCGTTGGCATCCGGCTGGATATGGACAAGGTACCGCAGCGCGAAACCGGCATGACCGCCTATGAAATGATGCTCTCTGAATCGCAGGAGCGCATGCTGATGGTGCTGAAACCAGGCCGCGAGGATTTTGCCGAAGCGATATTCCGCAAATGGGAATTGGATTTCGCGGTAATCGGCGAAGTAACCGATACCGGGCGCATGGTGCTGGTCCATCATGGCGAGACGGTGTGCGACATTCCGCTTGGCCCGCTTGCCGATGACGCACCCAGCTATGATCGCCCCTGGGTGCCCACCCCCAAACGCGCGCCGTTGACCGATGCACCCGAATGCGTCGACATCGCTGGCGATCTGTTGAGGCTTATGGCTTCACCCGACCTCGCATCGCGCCGCTGGATCTGGGAGCAATATGATCAAAAAGTGGGTGGTGACACGATCCAGCCGCCGGGGGGCGACGCCGCGCTGGTCCGCGTTCATGGCACCGACAAGGCCCTTGCCATCACCACCGATTGCACGCCGCGTTATTGCTTCGCCGACCCGGTGGAGGGTGGGAAGCAAGCGATTGCCGAGGCCTATCGCAACCTGTCAGCGGTTGGCGCAACACCGCTTGCGACCACCGACTGCATGAATTTTGGCAACCCGCAGCGACCTGAAATTATGGGGCAGTTCGTGGGTTGTATCGAAGGCATGGCAGCAGCCTGCCGCGCGCTCGATTTCCCGATCGTCAGCGGCAACGTGTCACTCTATAATGAAACCAAGAATGATGACGGGTCCGGGTCCGCCATTCTGCCTACCCCCGCGATCGGCGCCGTCGGCCTGCTGAAGGACTGGCGCAAGTCGGCGACGATCGCCTTCAAGGGAACCGGCGACGTCATCCTGTTGATCGGGGAACGCACCGGCCATCTTGGCCAGTCGCTGTGGTTGCGCGAAATCCATGGTCGCGAAGATGGCCCACCGCCACCGGTTGATCTCGAAGCCGAGCGGCGCAACGGCGGCTTTATCCGCCGGGCGATCGGCGAGGGCTGGCTGACCGCCGTCCACGATGTGTCGGACGGCGGTGTGGCCGTCGCCGTCGCGGAAATGGCGCTTGCCGGCGACATTGGTGCAATGCTCAACGCGCCGCTGCCCTGCGGTATTGCCTGCGCGTTGTTTGGCGAGGATCAGGGCTTGTATGTGGCGACGGTCAAGGACAGCGCCCTGATGGACACGTTGATGGCAGCGGACCGGGCGGGCGTCGAAATCCAGCGGATCGGGCGCACGATCATGGATCGGCTGATTTTTGAGCTGCCCACCGATGATCACGTCGTCACGCTGGCCGATCTGCGCAAGGCACATCAGGGATTTTTCCCGACTCTGATGGGCACTGGCCTGGCTTAATCGCGACGGTCCAGATCAGCATTTATTGCAAACGACATGCAATAACTCTTGCGAATCTATCGCAACAGCTTTAGCGAATGAATCGCAACAAGGAGCTGTCGATGGTTGTGTGCGTGTGCAATGCGATTCGCGAACGTGACGTTCGAGAGGCCGCGCGCGCGGGCGCAATCAGCGCCTGCCAGGCCTATCGAGCATTGGGTCGCAAGCCAAAATGCGGCCAATGCGTGCCCTATGCGCGCGAGATTATCGACTCGGAGCGCGCCGCCGCCTAGCGTGGTCTCCTAACCGGGAGAAACGGTATGAAGGGCGACGTTAAGGTCATCGAATTTCTGAATGATGTGCTCAAGAATGAGCTGACCGCAGTCAACCAATATTGGCTGCATTATCGCATGCTCGCCAATTGGGGCCTGCACAGACTTGCGCAATTTGAGCGCCACGAATCGATCGACGAGATGAAACATGCCGACCGGCTTGCTGATCGCATCCTCTTCCTCGAAGGTCTGCCCAATTTCCAGCTGCTCGGCCGTTTGAAGGTAGGAGAGACGGTGGAGGAAGTGCTGAAATCCGATCTGGCGCTGGAAATGGAGGCGCTGCCCGCGCTACGCGACGGCATCGCCTATTGCGAGCAAATCCGTGATTTCGTGACGCGCGACCTGCTCGCCGATATCCTTGAAAATGAGGAAGAACATGTCGACACGCTCGAAACCCAGTTTGAGATGATCGAGCGGATGGGCCTTGCCAATTACATCCAGCTGCAGAGCAAGCCCGCGCAAGACGATTGATCGCGCAGATCACAAAGGCGAAACGATGTTAGATCACCCTGCCGAGCCCTGGCCCGGCCTGCTGCCCATGGCGGATGACGAGCGCATTGCACGCGCGACCGAGTTTCGCGACCATCTGCGCACGCGGCGGACGTGCCGCTATTTCAGCGCCACACCCGTTCCGCGCGCCGTGATCGAAGCGGCCATCGAGGCCGCCGGTACGGCGCCGTCGGGGGCCAACCACCAGCCCTGGCACTTCGCGGTCATCGCCTCGCCCGCGCTCAAGGCGCAGATCCGCACGGCCGCCGAAGAAGAAGAACGCGCTTTTTATGCGGGCAAGGCGGGGCCAGAATGGCTTGATGCGCTGGGGCCGCTCGGCACTGACCCGGAGAAGCCGTTCCTCGAGATCGCGCCGTGGCTGATCGTGGTCTTTGCGCAGCGCCGGGGCGGGATCGATGCTCGCGACGACAAGCAGAACTATTATGTCAATGAAAGCGTTGGCATCGCTACCGGCCTTCTGCTCGCCGCGCTCCACGCCGCCAATATTGCGACACTGACGCATACGCCGAACCCGATGCGCTTCCTCAACCGCGTCTGCAAGCGCCCGGCCAATGAAAAGCCGGTGATGATTGTTGTCGCAGGCCACGCCGCGCCCGACGCAACGGTGCCGCTGCATGCACTGCGCAAAAAGCCGCTGGAGCAAATATCGAGCTGGTTGTGACAACGGACGACCGCATCGCGACGATCGATATCGTCAGGGGCGTCGCGGTTTGCGGCATTTTGCTGATGAACATCACCGGGATGGCCATGCCCGAGGCAGCCTATGAAAATCCGCGCGCCTGGGGCGGCAGCGACGGTATCAATCTCGTAGTCTGGGCCATTAATTTCGTCGCGATCGACGGCAAGATGCGGGGCATGTTCTCATTCCTGTTTGGTGCATCGCTGCTGATCGTAACCGACCGCGCCGAAGCCAATGGGGAAAGCCCCGCACGCGTCCATTACCGCCGGATGCTGTGGCTGTTCCTTATCGGCCTTGCCCATTTATGGTTGGTCTGGTGGGGCGATATTCTTCACCACTATGCCATGGTCGGCGCGCTTGCGTTCCTGCTTCGCAAGCTATCGATCCGGCTGATGTCGACTCTGGCGGTCGCCCTCATCCTGCTGCAGACCGCCGCTTATCTGCCATTCGTGGCGACGATCAGCCGCGCCGAGACAATGCTGGCCACCCACCCGCAGGACCCGGAAGCGATCAAAACGCTCGACGGGCTTCGGGACCTGATGGGCGTCCCAAACGCGCGCGATCTGGCTCGCGACATCGCTACCCACCGTGCTGGCTATCAGGTCATTCTGGCAGATCGCTGGAAGGAGACCCGCAACACGCCGCGCGACATCTTTTTAGGGGTTGGGATGGAAACGCTGGCCTACATGCTGTTGGGCATGGTCGGCCTGAGGACCGGCTTGCTGACCGGGGCGTGGTCCGCCCGTCGATATGCCGTCATCGCTGCGTCCTGCTTTGCCGTTTCGGTTCCGGGCTATGTCGCTTTGGCCTGGATCGACGTTGCCAGCGGCTTTGACATGGCCGCCGTCGCGCTGGGGTCGCTCGCCGCAAGCGCTCCGTTGAGACCAATCATGATTATCGGATGGGCGTGCCTGATCGTCCTGCTCGCAAGACCCGGCGGCTGGTTAGCATCGCGGTTTGCTGCAGCGGGCCGAATGGCCTTCACCAATTACCTGGCATCGTCGCTGATCTGCACAACGATCTTTTACGGCTATGGTCTTGGGTGGTATGGCGCGTTGCACCGCGCGGAATTGCTGCCCATAGTGGCCGGTGTGTGGGGGCTTATGCTCGCCTGGTCTGAACCTTGGCTCAGGCGGTTTCAGTATGGGCCAGCGGAATGGATTTGGCGCAGTCTGGCCCGTGGCCAGCTGCAGCCCCTGCAACGCGCGGCGGTTCAGCCCTGACCAAATCCGGTCACGGCCCGACGACCAAAGCCGGGGCGGCGTTCTACCAGCGGATTTGCTTCACGCTGCAATAGCGACATTGTTTCGTCGAACAGCCCGCGAAGGCTGACAACGTGTGGTAACGCGGCATCCGGAGTATCGCGGGTTTCGATGCAGGTGCGCGCGATGGTTTCAATCGTTTCGGCTACGAGTGCCAGCGGCTCGGCACCGAATTGGCGCGCTTCGCCCTTCAACGTGTGAGCGGGTATCACGAGCGCTGTGGCATTGCCGGCCCGCATCGCTGTTTCAATGGCAGTCACCGATTTGCTGCCATCTTCCTGGAAATACCCCAGAATCCGCACAAAACCGGCGCCCAGTTCGGCGCGGGCGCGCTGAAAAGCTGCCCAGTCAACCAATGTGCTGCCTTCAAACGACACTCGCCTGCTCCTTTATCGCGCGTTGGAAACATTCGCGATCACCCGAACCGGTGTTTAACCAGCAAGGGTAAACGAGCCGTTGACATCAGCTGTCGCGGGACACGCGAAACTTTGGCCCGGCTGGCGTATCGGTCTGATGCACTGTCGCGTTCGCAGCATCGGCTACTGCCGCGATTTCGCGGGGTGCGGCGGGGTCATCGGCAATGATTTCAATAACGGCAGCGCCCTCTCGCAGCGCCCGCGCTACCCGAATTGCCGGCCACGGACAGCGCATACCGCGCGCGTCAATTTCAACGATCATTTTTCAAATGGGTTGCGCGACGACCGGAGCATCAAGCGCACCGGAACCGCGCCAAAACCAAGTTCGCGCCGAATGCCGTTGATCAGATAGCGTTGATAGCTTTCGGGCAACTCATCGAGCCGGTTCCCGAATAGCACAAAACCGGGAGGGCGCGTTTTGGCCTGCGTGACGTAACGCAATTTGATTCGCCGGCCGCCGGGTGCAGGTGGCGGATTGGCGGCAATGGCACGCTCGAACCACCGATTAAGCTCCCCGGTGCCAACCCGTCGCGACCAGGCCTCCCGCGTCGTAAAGGCCGTCTCGATCAGCTGATCCAGCCCCCGGCCAGTTGCCGCCGAAACCGTTAGCAGAGGCACACCCTTAACCTGGGCCAGCCCTTCATCCAGCGCCGCGCGAACGCCGTTGAACAGCTTCGATGCGTCGTCGGCGATGTCCCATTTGTTGATGGCGATAATCAGCGCACGCCCTTCCTTAAGCGCCGAATCGGCAATCTTAAGGTCCTGAACTTCCAGCCCGCGCGTGGCGTCGAGTAGCAGCACGACGACCTCAGCAAAATCGACCGCGCGTAGCGCGTCAGCGACCGATAATTTTTCAAGCTTATCCTGCACATTGGCCCGCTTGCGCATGCCTGCGGTATCGATCAGCCGCACCGTGCGCTGTTCGCCGTCGGGCGCCGTCCATTGCCAGTCAACCGCAATCGAATCGCGCGTGATGCCGGCTTCGGGGCCGGTTATCAGTCTGTCCTCGCCCAGAATGCGGTTGATCAGCGTTGATTTGCCGGCATTTGGCCGGCCGACAATTGCCAGTTTCAGCGGCGCGGCATTGGGATCGACGCCGTCATCCTGCGCGTCCTCATCGGATTCTATGCTCGCAAGGACCGCATCGATATGCGGCATCAACACCTCGAACAGATCGGCCATGCCCTCCCCGTGCTCGGCAGACAATTGCACGGGATCACCAAAGCCAAGTGCCAGCGCTTCAATCACGCCAGCTTCGCCCGCCCTGCCCTCTGCCTTGTTGGCGACCAGCACGACCGGCGTGTCGGACCCGCGCAGCCACCGCGCAATCTCCTCATCCAGCGGGACTATGCCGGCACGCGCATCGACCATGAACAATGCAACATCGGCCTGACCTACAGCGGCTTCGGTCTGCGCGCGCATTCGGCCGGGTAGCGTCGCTGCATCCAGATCTTCATAGCCGGCCGTATCAATGACGGTAAAATCAAGGTCAAACAGCGTCGCTTCGCCCTCGCGCCGATCGCGCGTGACTCCCGGCTGGTCATCAACCAGTGCGAGTTTTTTTCCGACCAGTCGGTTGAACAGAGTCGATTTGCCAACGTTCGGGCGGCCGATAATCGCCACCACGGGAAGATTTGCCATGACGCCTAATAGCGCGGCAGGATTTTTCCGCCAGCGTCGATCACGCGCTTACTTTCCCGGCGATCAGCGATAGGCGGTAATCTTGCCCTTTTGGTCGAGCACATACAGCGTATTGTTCGCCACCACGGGCGGCAAGGTGATGGGCGCAAAGCCCTTCATCGTCTGCACAATGGCGCCATCGGTCGGCGAGACAAACGCCAGCCTTCCTTCCGAATTGCCAACGATCAACCGATTGCCGGCAAGCACCGGACCCACCCAGTTGATTGTCCGCCCCTTGCGCTTCTTCATATTGGTAAAGCCGCCCAGATCGGCGATCCAGCGCACCTTGCCATTGCCGCGCGAAATACACACCAGCCGGGCATCGTCCGTCACCACAAACAACCATTCGCCGGCCAGCCATGGCGTCGAGATTCCGGCAAAATTCTGTTCCCAGACACGCCGACCGGTGGTTAGTTCAAGCGCAACCATCCGTCCGCCCTGGCCGACCGCATAGACCCGGTTTTCATCGATGACCGGATCTGCGTCGATATCTGCCAGACTTGAGACGGACGTCGTTACGCTGGTTCGCGACAGCGTATCCTGCCACAACGTTCGGCCATTTTCATACCGATAGGCGTTTAGTTCGCCCGAAGAAAATCCGACGACTACGGTGCCGCGGCCAGCCGCCGGCGCGGCGACCCCGAACACGCCCTGCGATTCGAGCGAGCCCACCTGCTGCCACTGTACATTGCCCGTGTCTTGCGACAGCGCCGTAATCTGATTGTCCTGGCTAACCACGTAAACGCTGCCGTTTGACAACGTTGGTGCGCCACGCAGCGGGCCGCCGGGCTTTGCCCGCCAAAGGATTTTTCCATCGGCCGCATTCAACGCGACCACGTCGCCCAAACCGTCGGTAGCAAACAGCTTACCCGTATCGAAGCTCACGCCCCCGCCAAAATGGGCCGACTTATTCTCGCGATCTTCGGTGATCGATTGCGACCAGATTTTAGCCCCGCTGTCGGCTTTGAACGCATGCACGGTTGCGTCGACGTCGATCACGTACAACACGCCGTCACTGATGACCGGCGATGCGGCTAGTCGTTCGCGCGGGGAACCGCCGTTGATTGACGCCGACCAAATGCGCGATGGATTGGCAGAAAGCGCCAGCTGACCCATCGATTTCGCGGCGTCGCCGCCGGGCTGGGTCCACGCGTCGTTGACGGCGGCAGGCGGAAGCAGAACCTGAACGCCGGCGATGGTTGCATCGGGCTCGGCAGCCGATTCAGATGCAAGGATAGGAACGCGATCGCCCAAGGTTGGTGTCTTCTTTTTTCCACCCTTGAACGCGCCGCATGCGCTCAGCGCGATCATGCTGGCGAGGACTATCGTCGTCGTGGCCGACCTCTTCATCGTAACGTGCTTTCCTTGTCATTCACGGCGGCGTCTTCGCCAATGCTGCCAGCAAGCTGAACGGCACGTTGCCGAAGTGTTTCGGGGATGTCCTGGCCATCGGCAATCAGCTTCAACAGCGAGCGCGCCTCTGCATTCCGATGCAATTGCAGATACGCCGCTGCCGACATTTCGCCCGCGCTGCCCAGCCATGGACCGCCTTTGACGGCCAGCGGCTTCAGCCGATCGATGATCTTTTGCGGCGGTAATTCATCGAACTCCGCCGACGTCTGGCGGATCAGCGCCAGATTGCGCAGCGGTTCGGCGATGGACTGATCATTAGCAACCAACGCGAATTTTGCCGCGGCCGCTTTTAATCGGGCGCGGGTGCGTTCGGGCTGCTTTTCGTCGATATTCTGGATCAGAAGATCGGCCTGCAAAAATGTCGCGAGGGCGCGATAGGCCGGTATGTTGGACGCAGCGAGCTCTTTCAGCGGTGCTTCGGCCTGCGCTTTCTGGCCCGCAACCAGCTGGTCATACACCTTGCTGTATTTTTCGCTCTCTTCGCCGGCCAGTTGCTCGAGATGGCTTTGCCAGTACAGGACGCCGCCCAGCACCGCCAAGCCACCGACAACCGCAGCGACAAGCCAACGGCCATAACGACGCCAGAAATTCAGCGCCTGTTCGCGGCGCAGTTCCTCATCGACTTCGCGCAGGAACGCTTCATTGGTTTGCGGCGGGACAGCCAAGAGGTACTCCATCGGTGGTGTGGGAAGCCGCGGACCTTAGCGGCGGCCAATTCGAAACGAAAGCATTCAATCCTTCGGGGCGTATGTCTGCTCTGGTCCCGGAAAGGCACGACTGCGAACATCGGCGGCATAGGTCTGAACCGCGGCGGAAATGCGGCCAGCCATATCGTCGAAGCGCTTCACAAAGCGCGGCGTCCGCTCGAACATGCCGAGCATATCCTCCGCGACCAGCACTTGTCCGTCGCAATGCGCCGATGCGCCAATGCCGATAGAGGGGCAATCGATCGATCGCGTGATCTCGACCGCAATCGGCTCCACGACACCCTCGATCACCATGGCAAATGCACCTGCGCGGTCCACCGCCACCGCGTCATCGATGATTTTGGCGGCTTCCTCCTGCGTTCGGCCGCGTGCGCCATAGCCGCCCAACTGGTTCACTGCTTGCGGTGTCAGCCCGACATGGCCCATGACAGGAATACCGCGTTCGCTCAGAAATTTAACGGTCGGTGCCATGGCCGCACCGCCTTCGAGTTTGACCGCAGCGGCACCCGTCGCCTTCAGCAGGAAAGCCGCGCTTTCAAACGCCTTTTCGGGTGATTGTTCATAGCTGCCAAACGGCATGTCGATGACGACAACCGCGTGATAGCTGCCCCGCACCACCGCCGCTCCGTGCGCGGCCATCATGTCCAGCGTCACGGGCACGGTTGAAGGCAGGCCATAGATGACTTGACCCAAGCTATCGCCGACCAGCAGCAAATCGCAGTGCGGATCAAGCAATTGCGCCATCCGCACCGTATAGGCGGTCAGCATCACAAGGGGCTCGCCGCCCTTGCGCCGACGGATCGATGGCACGGTCAGCCGCTTCATCGGCGTCGGCGTCGGGTTGGCGCGGCTGGTGCCTGTATCGAGCGTGTACGTTGTAGACATCGCCGTGCTCCTTAGCGGCTCGACAAAGGCGACGCCAGCGTTGCAATGCGCCCTATGTCAATTCTTGTTGACTCGATGTTCGCTTAAGTTAACATTGTGACTGGAATTACGAACATGGAGTCGGTAATGGCATTTCGGGAAAAGACCGCATGGGTCACGCTCATCGCCATGGTCGTTGCGTACACAATCTATTTTTCGCTGTTGATTAGCCAGTTTGATCTGAGCGATCGCGCAGGGCCGGGCACAATGCCGATGCTGATGCTGTTTGGCGGCGTGACCATCGTTCAGGCGATCGTCGTGGTCATCATCAGCGCCATTCTTGGCGTCCAGGCGGGGCGCGAAGCGCAGGCCGCCGCCGACGAGCGTGATCGCGCCATCGCCCGGCGCGGCGCCAGCGCCGCCTATTTTGTCTTGATGATCGGCATGATCTTGGTCGGTGTGGTGATGCCGTTCGGCGATCCGCGATGGAAGATCGTCAATACCGCGCTGCTCGCGTTGGTGATTGCAGAGGCGACGCGCTACATTCTGGTCATCATCAGCTATCGGCGCGGCTGGCATGGCTAAGCCCGCGATCAGCAACGACCTTCGTACGTTGCGCTTTTTGGCCGGGGAAATGACCCAAGCGGAACTCGGGCAGTTGATCGGGGTTACGCGCCAGACGATCGCCGCCATTGAACAGGGGCGTTATTCACCGACGCTCGAAACGGCATTTCGCATTGCCGATGTGTTTGGCAAACGCGTCGATGATGTATTTCGCTGGGAGGGCAGTGCCGCGATTGAGCCGGGTGGCGAGCGCCAATAAGCCGGCCTTTAGCGAAGCCAGCCGCGTACCTTCGCCATCCCGGCGAACCACCAGGCAAACACGCCAAGCGCAAAGATCGCCACCGGAAATGGAACGGTTGCGGATGCCCCTTTCACCGCGATCAGATCGGTCGCGCCGAACACCCAACCAAATTGAACGACCACGCCAACCAGCGAAAAAAAATACAGCGGACGGGCAATCGCAGAGCGCATCAGCAACGCCGCAGCCCCGATCAGCGCCGGCAATGTAGCCAGCGCGAAAACCCAGACAAACCAGACCGGCAGCTTTAGATAGGACTCGCGATCATAGGCGCTCATCTGCGCCAGCCCCTCGCCGCTGAGCGTCGCATGCGCGTATAGCGCGAACACGCCCGCTGCCGCCCACAGGAACAACACGACAGAAACAATCCAGAACCACGCTGGCGGCTTGCGTTGAAAAGCAGACATTGGTCGCTCCCCCGAACAAATTTTATACCCGGGAAAATGCGCCTATCTCTGCCGCATGGCAAGCACGATGGTCAGGCGATCTGAACGCCTTTCCAGAATGCAAATCGTCCGGTGATCTGGGCGGCAGCGCCCTTGGGATCGGGGTAATACCATGCGGCGTCGACATTGCGTTCGCCATCGACCACGACCGTTTTATAGCTGGCCGTTCCCTTCCATGGGCAAACGCTTTTCGTCGCACTGTCTTCAAACAGGCTGATATCGAGCGAATCTGCGGGGAAATAATGGTTGCCCTCCACCACAACGGTATCGTCGGATTTGGCAAGGACCTTTCCCTTCCAGGTCGCGGTTGGCATCAAAGAATCTCCAGCTTGGGTTCTAAAAAGATATTGGGGCGCGGCCGTGCAACGACAAGCCGAATCACCGCAAAGTCGATGCGTATATTTCGGGATTAAACCCCACCAGCACGGTGCCGTCGTGCTCAACCACCGGTCGCTTGATCATCGACGGACTGCCGATCATCAACGCAATCGCCTTTGCTTGGTCGATCCCCTGCTTGTCCGCGTCCGGCAGCGCACGAAAGCTGGTGCCGCTTCGGTTCAGCAATACCTCCCACCCGACCTTTGTGGACCATTGCTGCAGTCTGACGGCATCAATCCCGGCGGCCTTATAATCGTGGAAGCGATAGGGGACGGCGTTCGCATCAAGCCAGGCGCGCGCCTTTTTCACCGTGTCGCAGTTCTTGATGCCATAAACGGTAATCACCAACCGTTATCCTTCCTTGATCATATCGCCCGCGGCAGCCTCGTGCAGCACAAACCCCTCCATCGGGTCGAAATCGCCGATCCAGGGCTGTTGCTCCAGCACACGCTTGGTATCCGCATAGCCGGCATCCCAGCGCGCTCGAATACCCGCGGGGCTGAAATCAATGTCCTTGCTGTGATCTTCTCCCGCCAGCGGGGGCGCCAACAACCGAACGACGTGCATCCGGGTTAGGCACCCATAGCCCGCCAGCGCGCGCATTTCCGGCGTATTGCGCTTCGCTTCTGGAAGTGCCGCTGCCAGTTCGGCGATCACATGGCGCAATTTGTGGAGTTGCTTTTGTCGGGCGATATGCGCCGTTGCCCGACTGGCATATTGCAAGTCCTTCTGGCGGCTGATGACGCGCTGAATAGTGTCTGGCTCTGGACCGGTCGGATTCCAGATATGAACCGCAAATACCACCCCTGAATAGCGCGGGCTATCGTCAAAGACGGCCTCCACTGGCGTGTTCGACAGGATGCCGCCGTCCCAGTAAAGCTCCCCATCGATGCGGACCGCGGGGAAAGCCGGCGGCAAGGCACCCGATGCCATGATGTGGCGCAAGGTAAGTGCGCCGTCCCGGCTATCAAAATAGCGCAATTCGCCACTTTGGACATGGGCCGCGCCAACGGTCAGCCGCGTGGTGCAGGCATTCAACAGATCAAGATCGATGACATCGTGCAGCGTCTGTTCAAGCGGCGCGGTCGAGTAAAATCCGGTCTTTTCCGGGTCGATGGGGAAAAAATCCGTCCAGAACGCCATGGGGTTCGGATGAAAAAATCCCTGAACGCCGCCGGTCGCGGTCATCGCATTGGCCGCAATCCCCCCCCAGCCCGGAATGCTTGCTGCCATCTGGGTCATCGGATTGTGCCGCATGCGCATCCAGAACTCGGTCAACCGCGCAAGCCGCATGTTGGGCGAATTTCCGGCAATGATCGCCGCGTTAATCGCGCCAATCGAGGTCCCGATCACCCAATCGGGTTCGATCCCAGCTTCATGCATCGCCTGATAAACGCCGACTTGATAGGCACCGAGCGCGCCGCCGCCCTGCAACACCAGGACGACCTGTCCCATGGCTTCACGGTTGAACGCGGCTGATGATCCGGTTTTTTTGGCAATCTCGGGCATGGGCTGCTTTCGGCTGGAGAGATGGCCTTTATAGCATGATGCGGGATCGACGGGCGAAAAGCAGCCTCCACCGCCCAGCACCGCACCATTAAGGCGCTTGGGCATCGAAAAACCGCCGCAGCGCGATTAATAGGCGCGCCCGACCAGTACACGCTCGACAGCGGGCCGCCCGGTAAAGATGCAAGTCCCCGTTACTGGGGCAGCGCCATTGGGTACGTTGCGCAGCGTCAGCTTGAGCGCCTTCAACTGCTCAATCGCTCGGTCAAGTTCAGCCCCGGTGGGCTTGGCCCATTCGACCTCAAGCCAGCCCGGATTCTTGACGTGGCCACCGAAATGGCGCTCGATACCGGCAAATTCAGTCACATCGCGGCCGATATTGCCATCAAGTCGCGCCTTGGCATCGGCAAATAGCATCGCCTGAATGTCCACCAGCATCGTCGCGGCGGCGGCAACAAAATCGTCCCTGGCCACAACCGCGCTGTCGAGCTTGCCATCCTCGCGGTACAGACGATCACGGCGGATCACCGACACATTGGCGCCAGCGACATCGCGGCCGCCAACCTCGATCACAATCGGCGCTCCCTTTTTCACCCAGCCCCAACGCTTGGTCGCTGCCTTGGACGAACGCATATCGAGAAGCACGCGAACCGGCTCTGCAAAGGCGGAAAGTGCCGCCAGCTCCGATCGCAGCGACTTGCAATAACTGACGATCTCTTCGTCTTCGGGCTGATCGCGCAGCATGGGCACAATCACGATCTGCCAGGGCGCCAGGCGCGGTGGTACGCGCAGCCCGTCGTCGTCGCCGTGCACCATGATCATCCCGCCGATCATCCGCGTCGACACACCCCAGCTTGTCGTGTGGGCATAGTCCAGTTCACCAGCCGCATTCTGAAAGCGGATGTTTTGCGCATGCGCGAAATTGGTGCCCAGAAAATGGCTCGTCCCGGCCTGCAGTGCCTTGCCGTCCTGCATCATCGCTTCAATCGAGTAGGTCGCGACCGCGCCGGGAAACCGCTCATTCTCCGGCTTCTCGCCAGCCACTACCGGCATTGCCACGCACTCCTCGGCAAAGGCGCGATAGACTTCCAGCATCTTGAGCGTTTCTTCGCGTGCCTCTGCCTCGCTGGCATGCGCCGTGTGGCCCTCCTGCCAAAGGAATTCCGTCGTGCGCAAAAACATTCGCGTGCGCATTTCCCAGCGGACGACATTGGCCCACTGGTTAATCAGGACCGGCAAATCGCGCCAGGACTGGACCCATCGGGCAAAGGCAGTGCCGATCACCGTTTCAGAGGTTGGTCGAACCACCAGCGGCTCTTCCAGCTTCGCGTCGGGATCGGGAACCAGTCCGCCTTTGCCGTCGGCGATCAACCGGTGATGCGTGACAACCGCCATTTCCTTGGCAAAACCGTCAACATGCTCGGCTTCCTTCTCAAAATACGACAGCGGGATGAACAGTGGGAAATAGCAATTCTCATGCCCCGTTGCCTTGATCTGATCATCAAGCAGCCGCTGCATCCGTTCCCAGATGCCATATCCCCAGGGCCGGATGACCATGCAGCCGCGAACCCCGCTTTCCTCGGCCATATCGGCTTCGGAAATGACGGTTTGATACCATTGCGCGAAATCGTCGGCGCGGGTGACGGAAAGGGCGTGTTTGATCATGGACCGGTCCGATAGCGCGGGACGCCCCCGCGACGCCAGCGGAAAGCTGCCCCCTTTCCCCTAACGCTTTGCGCCGATAAGGGACCGTGATGACGTCGGGTATGGCTGCGGCCTCCAGAGATCGCATCCTTTATGGCGCTGCGCTGCGGCTGGGGTCGGTTGCGACCTTTGGCATCATGAACGCGTTGGTCAAATTGTCCGAAGCGGGCGGCGCAAAGCTGGGTGAGATCCTGTTCTTCAGGCAGAGCTTTGCCTTGCTGCCGGTCGTCGCGTGGATCGCAGCGGGCCCCGGTCTTGCAAGCATCAGGACCGACCGGATCGGCGCGCACTTGTCGCGGACGGCGCTTGGCCTGACCAGCATGTTGTTTGTCTTCTCCACGATCCTTTTGCTCCCGCTGGCGGAATCCACGACGCTGCAATTCACGCTGCCGATATTCGCGACAATATTGGGTGCCGTGATCTTGCGGGAACCGACGGGCTGGCATCGCTGGGGCGCGGTCGCGATCGGCTTTGTCGGCGTGCTGATCGTTACGCGTCCGGGCAGTGGCCACATCGCGGTCATCGGCATTATCACCGGTTTGATGGGGGCCATGATGAGTTCCGGCGTATCGATCCTGTTGCGTCAGATCAGCAAGACTGAAAGCGCCCCCACCATTGTATTCTGGTTTTCGATGCTATCGGTACCACCGCTCGCCCTCGCTTTTGCTTTTTCCGCCTCGGCGCACCCATGGGAAACCTGGGCATTCATGATCGGCGTGGGACTGATGGGGGGCATTGCGCAGCTGCTGATGACCGCCGCGCTGGCATCAGCGCCCGTGTCGGTTGTCGTGCCGATGGATTATACCGGGCTCATCTGGGCGGCGCTATTAGGGTGGGTATTGTTCGGCAATGTCCCCAGCTGGTCGACATGGGTCGGCGCGCCCATCATCATTGCCAGTGGCCTGTACATCGTCTGGCGCGAACACAGACTGCGCCGCGAAAAGGTCGACCGGGCAATTGACGCTTTGTAGAACCGGTCGGCCCGCCCCGGTCACGGTTCTGCCCGGTTCCGCCAGACCAAGCTTATTGGCGACGAAAGACCAGAATCAGGTTGTTGGCCGGCATCTCAAAAAGCTTGTCGAAGGCCAGTCCGACCGAGCCTGCAACAGCGCTGACTTCCTCCACCGTGCGCAGCCCCCAGCGCGGGTCGCGGCTTTTCAATGATTGATCAAACGCCTCGTTGCTTGGCGCGGTGGCAGAATCGGCGCGGCGAAAGGGGCCATAGAGGATCAACGGCGCCCCTTTGTCCAATAGCGTGGCGGCGCCCGCCATCAATCCCGACGTTGCCGCCCACGGCGCGATATGGACCATATTGATGCACAATACCGCGTCCGCTGAATCGACTGGCCAATCGGCTGTGGCCGCGTCGATATTAATGGGCGCTCGGACATTGACCATCCCGTCGCACCACGCTGCAATCGATAACCGGGCCGCAGCGTCAGGATCGCTCGGCTGCCAGTCGAGCGCGGCAAATTCCTGGGCGAAATACGCACAATGTTCGCCGCTGCCGCTGGCAACTTCCAGCACCAGGCCCGACACCGGCAATTGGCCGCGCAATGTTTCGGCGATAGCCCCCCGGTTACGCACGGCAGCAGGCGCATATTTGCGCGTTTCGCCGCGGTCGTCGGCGGCGATCCACGGCGTCGCATCAGCATCACCTTGCGGCATTCACGGCACCTTTTGTCGCCAGATCAGACGCGTCATCACCAAATGGATGAACAGGCCCGCCGGGCCCGCCAGAAAACACAGCACCAACGCCGGTGCCTGGACCAGCCGGCCGATCCCGCGGGCATCAGCGTCCCCGGCGATCCACAACCCGGCAACCAGATCGAACGCCAGATAATGGATCCAACCGGTAACTGCGCCGCCATCGGTGGCAAAGATCGCCCGGACGCCGGCGATGGTCGAGAAGTCGGGCGATGGACCGGCAGGGCCTGCGAAACCGACGGTAAGGGCAGTCACTATCAGCCCCACATACAGCGTCGCCAGGCCACCCGCGACGCCCAGCCGCAGCGCCTCCACCAGCCAAGGACGCCGTGGTGCCAGAATCAGGATCAGCCAGGCGATCAGCGCGACGGCATTGGCCAGTCGGAAAAGGCCCGGCCAGTCCACCGCCATTATTCCGCCGCTGCCTCCAGATCGGGCTCCTTCCAGGCGAGCACTGGCTTGCGCGCCGCCAATGTCTCATCGAGCCGGGCGCGCGGGGCAAAATGGGGTGCGGACTTCAAGGCTGCATCGCCCGCCTTGGCGCGTGTCGCCACCGATCGCAGCGCACCGACAAACTGGTCGATCGCGGCCTTGCTTTCGGTCTCGGTCGGCTCGATCAGCATGGCGCCGTGGACGACCAGCGGGAAATACATCGTCATCGGGTGGAACCCTTCGTCGATCAGCCCCTTCGCAATGTCGAGCGTCGTAAAACCGTCGGCAAGCCCGGCATCGGAAAACAGCGCTTCGTGCATGCACGGTCCGGCATGGCCAAATGGCGCATCCAGCACATCCTGCAACGATCGCAGGACATAATTGGCGTTGAGCACTGCATCCTCGGCGACCTGGCGCAAACCGTCGGCACCGTGGCTCATGATGTAGCTGAGCGCGCGGGTAAACATCCCCATCTGGCCGTGAAAGGCGACCATTCGGCCAAAGCTGTCGGGATGGTCCTCGCCGGCGGTTTCCTCTTCGATCAGCAACAAATGGCCATCGGGCTGCTTCGCCACGAACGGCAACGGACCAAATGGCGCCAGCGCTTCAGACAACACCACCGGGCCAGAGCCCGGGCCGCCGCCACCATGCGGCGTGGAAAAGGTCTTGTGGAGATTGATGTGCATTGCATCGACGCCCAGATCGCCGGGGCGTACCCGCCCCACGATCGCGTTAAAATTGGCGCCGTCGCAATATACAAACCCACCGGCCGCGTGGACGGCATCGGAAATATCCTTCAAGTCGCGTTCAAACAGACCGCAGGTATTGGGATTGGTGATCATCACCCCGGCCACGTCCGGTCCCAGCCGCGCTTTCAGCGCAGCCGTGTCGACGCGCCCTTCCGGTGTCGCCGGAATATCTTCAACGTTATAGCCCGCGAACGCCGCCGTCGCCGGGTTGGTGCCGTGCGCGCTTTCGGGAACCAGGATGACCTTGCGGTGGCCCTGCCCCCGTGCCTCAAGCGCCGCCTTGATTGCCAAAATACCGCAGAGCTCGCCATGCGCGCCCGCCTTGGGGCTCATCGCGACCGCGTGCATGCCGGTCAGGGTAATCAGCCAATGCGCCAGTTCATGGATGACGCCCAGCGCCCCCTGAACGGTATCAACCGGCTGCAACGGGTGAATGTCGGCAAAACCGGGCAGCCGCGCCATTTTTTCGTTGAGGCGCGGATTATGCTTCATCGTGCAGCTGCCGAGCGGGAAAAAGCCCAGATCGATTCCATAATTCTGGCGGCTCAGGCGTGTGTAATGCCGCACCGCCTCTGGCTCGGACAAGCCCGGCAAGCCGATAATCGAGGCACGCCCAAGTTCGCCCAGCCGGGATTTTCCCGCCGGCGCTTCGGCAATGTCGACGCCGGTGGTGTGTCGGTCGCCAATTTCAAAGATCAGTGCCTCTTCCAGCATCAGCGCTTTGTTGCCGGTAAAGGTAACCGGCTTGGCGGCGCTCGACTCAGGCGCTTCGGGACGCCATCCGCTTGCATTGATCGTCATGCCAGCACCTCCTCAAGTGCGGAGGCCAATGCCTCAACATCATCCTCTGTCGTTGTTTCGGTCACCGCGACGACCAATCCATGGTCAAGATCGGCGACGCCCGGATACAGCCGCCCCAGCGATACCCCGGCAAGAATGCGCCGATCGGCGAGCTGGCGCACCACCGGCCGCGCTTCTTTTGAAAGCTTCAGGGTGAATTCGTTGAAGAACTGATCGGTTACCAGCTCAACCCCGTCGACATCAGCCAAGCGATCGGCGGCTGCGCTGGCGCCAACATGGTTTAATTCAGCCAGCCGACGGAGACCGGCCTCTCCCAACAACGTCATGTGTATGGAGAACGCCAGCGCGCACAGTCCGGAATTCGTGCAGATATTCGACGTCGCCTTTTCACGTCGGATATGTTGCTCGCGCGTGCTCAGCGTCAGGACAAATCCCCGCCGGCCATCGGCGTCGAGTGTCTCTCCGCACAAGCGTCCTGGCATCTGGCGAACATATTTCTCTTTGCAGCCGAACAGCCCGACATAAGGGCCGCCAAACTGCAGCCCGACCCCAATCGACTGGCCTTCGCCAACGACAATATCGGCATCCATTTCACCCGGCGCCTTGATCGCCCCAAGGGCAACAGGTTCGGTCACGACGGCGATCAGCAGCGCCTTTTTCGCGTGGCAGGCATCCGCCAGCGGCCGCAAATCAGCAATGCGGCCAAGGATATCGGGATATTGTACCACCACGCACGACGTATCATCGTCGATGCGCGCGATCAGGCGGTTGATATCGGTGTCCGCGGTTAACTGCGGCAATGCGGTTTCAAGAAGGTCGCCGGTATATTTCGCCATCGTCCGCGCGACCGAGACATAATGCGGGTGCAGCCCGCCCGACAATATCGCCTTGCCGCGTTTTGTGATGCGCCGCGCCATGCCAATCGCTTCCCAGCATGCCGTCGATCCGTCATACATGCTGGCATTGGCGACATCGGTACCCAGCAGCCGGGCCACTTGCGTCTGAAATTCGAACAGCATCTGCAGCGTGCCCTGCGCGATTTCGGGCTGATAGGGGGTGTAGGCGGTCAGGAATTCGCCCCGCTGGATCAGATGATCGACAGAGGCAGGCACATGGTGCCGGTAAGCGCCGCAACCCAGAAAGAACGGCACCTCTCCGGCCACCAGATTCTGTCGTGCCAATGCCGCCATATGGCGTTCAACCGCCAGTTCGCTCGCATGCATCGGCAGGTCATCAATCGGCCCATTCAGCCGGGCAGCTTCGGGCACATCGACAAAAAGGTCGTCGATCGAATGCGCGCCGATTGTCGCGAGCATCGCCTGTCGATCATTTCGTGTCAGCGGCAGATAACGCATTCTGAAATACTCCCCCCTCCCAACGGCGGGAGGGGCCGGGGGGTGAGCAACCGGGAGTAAGCGACGCGCTCACTCCCCAATCCCTCCCGCCAGGGGGAGGGGCGCAACAACATCACAGCTTTGCGACGAAAGCCTCATACGCCACTTCGTCCATCATGCCGTCCAACTCGCCAGTGTCGGTCAAGGTTAGCTTGAAGAACCAGCCATCGCCTTCGGGGTCTTCGTTGACGAGGCCCGGCGTGTCGGCAAGCGCAGCATTGCCCTCAATCACCGTGCCCGAAACCGGTGCGTAGACATCCGATGCCGCCTTGACCGATTCGACCACGGCGGCTTCGTCACCCTTGGTCAGTTCCTTACCTTCGTCAGGCACATCGACGAACACGATATCGCCCAATTGCTCCTGGGCATATTCGGTAATCCCAACCGTGCCGATCTCGCCATCAAGCTCGATCCATTCATGGTCTTCGGTAAAATAACGGCTCATGGCTGCCTCCTCAGCGGACGTATTGATGGGGAATAAATGGCATCACGGTGACGGTCGCGTCATGGACCTTGCCGCGCTGCGAAAGGTTGATTTGCGTGCCGGGTGCGCTTAGCGCCAATGGCACATAGGCCATGGCAATTGGTGCTCCCAGACTGGGCGCGAAACCGCCCGACGTGACCCGGCCGATGACATTGCCGGCGTCATCAACCACGTCGGCGCCTTCGCGGACTGGCTGGCGCCCGTCGACCGTCAGGCCGACGCGCTTCATTGCTGGACCATTTTCCCGCTCAGCCAGAATTCGCGCGGCGCCGGCGAAGTCAGCTGCCTCACGGCGGCGCTTCGACAGGGCAAAACCAAGATCAGCCATCCCGGGGGTAATGGTTGGATCAAGATCATGCCCGTACAGCGGCAACCCAGCCTCCAGCCGGAGCGAATCGCGGGCGCCAAGCCCGATTGGTTTTACCTCGGTCTCGCCACACAACAGTTCGGCTACAGCCACAGCTGAGTCGGCGGGCAGGGAAATTTCGAAGCCGTCTTCACCGGTGTACCCTGATCGGCTGATCCAGACATCGGCGCCGCCAAGCCGAAACTGCCCGCCAGTCATGAATCGAAGCGAATCGAGCGGGTAATCGCCGGATGCATGGCGGGACAACACCTCAAAGGCCTTGGGCCCCTGCAGCGCGAACAGCGCATGGTCGTCCATGTGATTGATGGTTACGTCGTCGGGAACCGCATCGAGCAGATACGCGATGTCATCATATTTTACCGCGCCGTTGACAACGACATACAGACCCTGCCCCCAGCGACTGATCATCAGATCGTCGAGAATGCCCCCATCGGGCGCCAACAACAGCGAATAGCGCATGCGGCCAAGCGCGAGACCTTTCACATCGGCCGGCACCACCGATTCAAGCGCGGCTTCGACGCCCTCTCCGGACAGATGAAGCTGGCCCATATGGCTGACATCGAACAGCCCGGCGTTTTCCCGCGTCCACAAATGCTCGGCCATGATGCCATCATATTGGATCGGCATATGATAGCCGGCGAATTCAACCATCCGAGCATTGCGCGCGCGGTGCCACTCACCCAGCGGCAATTCGAGGATTTCAAGCGGTGGGACGTCGTCATCGTCGATAGCGCTCAAGGCCGGTCTCCGTGGACAAGTGGTCAGACGGCGAACTAACGCGCTTGCCAGCGCCCCGATTCACCGCCCCCTCTGTCACGGAACCTGAGAGCTTTGACCGCCGGTTGTGCCCGGCGGCTTACCCCTTCGGTGGGCATTGCGACGAATCGCGCTGCCGCTTTCCAGAGTGTCGTTTATAGGCCCGCGCGGTCCGGTGTGCCTGAGAGATTCCGGGGCGGTTGCTCCTTCGGCGGTGCGCTGTTTCCGTCCCGACCCATGCTGTCAAAGCCCGATCAGAACCGAAGCGGACGCACACTCTCCCGCGCGTGCCCATGCCGGTTTCCCGCCATCGACGATCGAGCTTTGACGCGCCGCAGCAAGCGAGTCAATCGACGATAAATAGTTTCGCGCCCGAAGCACTTCTTGAGCGATGCGCGGCGTCGCCGAGGTCCGATACCTGATACGACATCCCGCGAGAGAGCAGTTGCCGTCGGCCATCGCGCAATTCGCTTTCAATTTCGCCTTCGAGGACGAAGAGCACATGGCCGCGATCGCACCAATGATCGGCAAGATAGCCCGCCGAATATTCGACGATGCGCAGACGCAGGTCCCCCACCGAAAAGGTCTGCCACCATGCCGTGCCCGTTTCACCCGGGTGTTCGGTGCGCTCTACCGTCGACCAATCGGTAACGGTAAAAGCCAGCTCAGGGATCTTCACCGGGTAGCGTTATATTTCAGCTGGTCGTCGGTAAGCTGGAAACCAACCAGAGCTTCAAAGGTCGCGCGCTGGACCGCGGCCTTGATGTCAGGCCGCGACAACGGATCAATCGCGGCATCATCTTCTCCGGCACGGCGTTTGCGCAAAAGGTTTTTGCGTATTTCCGGCGGCAGCGTGGCGGCCGCCCGATCAACCGTGGCGGACACCTGGCCCGACGTGCTGGCGCGATCGCGTCCGCTGTCAAAATGGACGGTCGCGCGGCCAATCCGCTTGGCAACCACCTGAGTGCCGCCTTGCACCACGGTGATAAAATATGGGAGCGTTACATCGCGTGCTGCCGAGGTGTCGGCTCGACGGGCGCGGATGTCAAAAGTCACATTGGTCTGGACCGTGTCGCCAACATCGGTGCAAACCGATCGGACATTCGTCATCAATGCGGTCACATCGATGGCCGTTTCCTCCCGGCTCGCCGCAGGATTGAACAAGGTTATGTCCCCCGTCTGCGCAGGAATCGCCACCGACGGGCAGGCAGAGCGCACTGCGGTGATCCCGCCCAGCGTGATTTCGCCCGTCTTGGCACACCCGCCAAGGGTCACTGCCGACACAAGCAGGACAGCGAGCGAAGCGATTGAATTCCCGGCTCTCACGATTGAACGCACCTTTTATTGCCGGCATTGGATCAACGCGGCCATTACAACAAAGGGGCGCAAGCTTATACAGCCAGCGACTGCCCCTAAAAATCTACCATAGGAACCGCCTTTCGCACACGCAAGCAATCGCGTAGAGGCAAATCATGATGAGCTCAGACGAAAAGCCCGCCCTCGAACTGTTGATCGCCGCACCGCGCGGTTTTTGCGCGGGAGTCGATCGCGCGATCCACATTGTCGAACTGGCGATCGAGAAATACGGCGCACCGGTTTATGTCCGGCATGAGATTGTCCACAACAAGTTTGTTGTCGACAGCCTGCGTGCCAAGGGCGCGATCTTTGTCGAAGAACTGGAAGAAGTGCCCGAAGATGTGCCGGTCGTCTTTTCGGCGCACGGCGTGCCAAAGGCCGTGCCTGCCAAGGCGGATGAGCGCGGCATGACCTATCTCGATGCAACCTGCCCGCTGGTGTCGAAAGTCCATCGTCAGGCAGAGCGCCTGGTCGAAGCTGGCCGGCATATCGTGTTTGTCGGTCACGCGGGCCATCCCGAAGTGATCGGCACCTTTGGACAGGTGCCACCGGGCGCGATGTCGTTGGTGGAAACCGTTGCCGACGCAGAAGCCTTCCAGCCCGCCGATCCCGGTAACCTTGCCTTTCTGACGCAGACGACTTTGTCGGTCGACGACACCGCCGAAATTGTTGAGACGCTGCTCCAGCGTTTTCCCAACATCAAGGCGCCGCGCGGCGAAGACATTTGTTATGCAACGTCGAACCGTCAGGCGGCCGTCAAGGCGATTGCCGGTGAGTGCGATGCAATGCTGGTGATTGGCGCGTTCAACTCGTCCAATTCGTTGCGCCTGGTTGAAGTGGCCGAACGCCAGGGCACGCGCGCGCGCCTGATCCCCCGCGCGGAAGAACTCGACTGGGCCTGGATGGAAGGCGTAAAACGGCTTGGCATTACTGCCGGTGCGTCGGCACCCGAGACACTGGTCCGTGAACTGGTGGCCAAGCTTGCCGAGCATTACACGATCACCGAGCGCGAATTTGAAACAACGCGTGAGACGATTTCGTTCAAGCTGCCGCGCGGGCTGGAAGCCGCCGCTGCCGCGTAAGGCATGGCGGTCTACACCCACGTCTCGGCAGAAGCGCTCAGCGATTTCCTGACCGGCTATAACGTGGGCGATCTCGTGTCCGCCAAGGGCATTGCCGAAGGCGTCGAGAACAGCAATTATCTTGTCGATACGACGCGCGGCCGTTTCATCCTGACGCTCTATGAAAAGCGCGTCGCGGCGGATGACCTGCCCTTTTTCATGGCGCTCCTTGATCATCTTGATGCGAAAGGATTGCCCGTGCCGCCGGCGATCAAGGACCGGCAGGGTGTCGAAATTCAGGAACTGGCGGGCCGCCCGGCGTGTCTGATCAAATTCCTCCCCGGCGTGTCGCTGTCGCATCCCACCCCGGCACAGGCGCTGGCGGCCGGCCGGGCATTGGCGGCGATGCATGCTGCCACCGAAGATTTCACGCTGACCCGCCCCAATTCGATGGGCGTCGACAGCTGGCGTCCGCTGCTCGCGCGCTGCGGGGCCGACCTTGATCGCATCGCCCCTGATCTCCACCGCGACGCCGCGGCAATCGCGGACGAAATCCTGACCCTATGGCCGGCCCGCGATGCGCTGCCGCGCGGCGCGATCCACGCCGATCTGTTCCCCGACAATGTGCTGATGCTGGGCAATCAGGTGACCGGGCTGATCGATTTCTATTTCGCATGCACCGATTTTCGCGCCTATGACCTGGCCGTTATGCACAGCGCCTGGGCATTCGATGCCGCCGGCGTCGACTATGATGCTGCGGTCGGACGGTCCCTGATCGACGGTTATCGCAGCATCCTCGCGCTTCACCCGGACGAAGAGCGGGCGCTCCCCGTGCTCGCACGCGGCGCTTGCCTGCGTTTCTTTCTCAGCCGCGCCTGGGACTGGCTCAACACACCGCCGGACGCGCTTGTAACACGCAAGGATCCGCTCGCCTATTTGCGGCGTTATCGTCATTACGAGGCCGGCAACGCCTTCGCATGACCGAACTGACCCAGGTCGAAATAGCCACTGACGGCGCGTGCAAGGGCAATCCGGGACCGGGCGGCTGGGGCGCCATCATCCGGTCAGGCACGCGGGAGCGCGAACTGTCCGGCGGCGAGCCCGCCACGACGAACAACCGCATGGAAATGACGGCAGTGATCGAAGCGCTCAAGGCGCTCAAACGCCCTTGCCACGTCACGTTGTCGACCGACAGCCGGTATGTGATCGATGGGCTGACCAAATGGCTTCACGGCTGGCAGAAGAACGGCTGGCGCACCGCCGACAAAAAGCCGGTCAAGAATGCAGATTTGTGGCAGGAATTGATCGCCGCCGCCAAGCCGCACCGGATCGACTGGCAATGGGTAAAGGGCCATAATGGCCACCCGGATAACGAACGCGCCGATACGTTGGCGAGCAATGCGGCGATTGCCGCCAGCAAGCCCGGCCAGCCGAACGAACGACCGGCCGAACGAACGACCGGCCGGTCATAGCAATCAGCTTTCTTCGGTGGGCGCTCCCGGGCCGTTCTTCTTGATCGATTCGATCGCGTTCACGGCGCTGGCCTTGGTGGTATAGCCTTCGGTCCAGAACATAATTTCGCTATTATATTTGAACTTGGCGACATATTCGCCCTTCTTGTTCTGCTCGATCACAAATTTGTGCGCCATGAGACATCTCTCCTGAAGGGATGAGACGATAAGCTTAGCGCGGCGCAGAAGGTTATGCCAGCAGTCCAAAACGATCAGGCGCAAATCGCGCTGGATCGATCGCAGCGACCATGTCGGGGATGGCATGGCCCAGCACCAGTGCAGCCCCCAGCACGGCCGCGGCGGGCGCCGTCTGAATGCCAACGCCGCCCTGTCCGGCAAACCAGAAGAACCCCGGCACTACCGGATCAAATCCGAAGACCGGCAATCGATCTGGCGCAAAGCTGCGCAACCCTGCCCATTTGCGTTCGACCGCAACGACTTTCCAATCGGTGACCGTTTCAAACCGGTCGATCGCGGTGGCGACATCGATGTCCTCTGGCGCGGCATCGCCTGCGTCAACCGGGGTCTCATCATGCGGGCACAGCCACAATCGGTTTGGCCCCTCTGGACGGAAATAATAGCTTCCCGCAATGTCGATCACGAGCGGCAGTGTGGCGGGCACATCATCGGTGGCAACCCGCACCTGCGCAATCGTCCGCCGCTTGGGTTGGACACCAACGGGCCCGACCCCTGCCATCATGGCGAGACCGTCCGCCCAGGCACCGGCTGCGTTGACGATGATATCCGCACTGATCGACCGATCGCCGGCGTGCATCGTCCAGGCCCCGCCGTTGCGATCGATCCGTTCAATCCGCGTGCGGGTTGCCAATGTCCCGCCCGCCCGCCTGAACGCACCCAGCACGCCGCCGTGCAACCCGCCGACATCGATATCGGCACCCACGCGCTCCAGCAGTCCGCCCACCAGCACCGGTTTGGCGCGCGGCACCCATTGTCGGACACCGGCATGGTCCAGCCTCGTCAGGCCGATGCCGGTACCTGAAAATTCCGCCTCCAGCTTGTCGAGCAGCGCGACGCCGTGCACGTCGGCGACCTCTAGCGAGGCACGCGGTTTCAGAAAGCCGCCGCTTTCCAGCACCGGATAGGAAGCGCGCGTGAGCGGCTGGATAAACGGCCCGCCCAGTGTTTCATGCCAGAACGCGGCGGAGCGTCCGGTGGCATGATAGCCGGGCATATCCTCTGCTTCGATCAGGATGGTGCGGGCATGGGGGGCGAGTTCTGCGGCGATGCTTGCCCCCGCAATACCCGCCCCGACCACCGCAATGTCGAACTGATCCAAAGCGGATTGATCCTTGTCGGGCCGATCCATGTCAGGCCACCCGCACCCGGACGGAAAGGAAAGCATCAATGTCGGCAATCGCGCGATTGCGCACCGGATCGGCTTCGCGCAGGATTTCATGCGCGGCTTCGCGGCCGAATTTGACAAGCTGCACATCGGGGAGTTGATCGGCAACCGCGATGGCGGCGCTCGGGAGCACGAGCTGATCGGCAAGCGCAACGAGCATCAAGACAGGCACCGTCACCTTTTGCAGCCGCGGGTCGCCGCGCAACCGCCGGGTCGAGGCGAATGCCTCTATGACCCAGCGCCAGCTTGGCGGCCCCAGCATCAGCTCTGGCTGGGCCGACTGCCACCACAATTCATCGCCGTACCGATCCGCATCATGCGTCAGCAGCTTTTGGCGCGTCGCCATCGTCGCTGGCTTCTCGTTGGTTTTCCAGGCGGCTCGCGACGGATTGCCGATCCCGCCGATGATCCGCGCAATCGCCTCTCCCAGGATCGCGCCAAACGGACTGCGGACCCCCATCATCGGGGCGATCAGCACCACCGCATCGGGCATCGCCGTGTTGCCGCCTGAACCGGCGCTTTCGGCGATTGCGCGCGCAAGCAAATGGCCGCCCATCGAATGGCCCATCATGACCCGCGGCCCTGCCTCCTCTGCCGACCAAACCGCCCAGAAGGCGGCAAAATCGTCAACATAGGTCGCAAAGTCATCAATATCGCCGACATGGGGATCGGCCGATACACGTCCCGACCCACCTTGTCCGCGCCAGTCGAGCGATGTGATCGACCAGCCCTGCGCATGCCAATGGGCAAAAAGTTCAAGATATTTCTCGAAAATGTCGCCGCGCCCGCCTTGCCACAGAATTCGGCCGCGCAACCCTGCGGCGTCGCACGGCCAGTCAAAACGACGGAAACGCCAGCCGTCGGGACCAATCCAGCTGGTGATCCGAGCGGCAGAGGGAATCGCTCGGCGATACAGGGCGGAAGAAACCATCCACGCTGGTTACTTTTTGGAAAGCCATGTCGTCTAGAGAATTACATCATGGAGTGGGGCTCTTCAATCGCGATTCTGTTTATCGCTCTGGCATTGCTGCTGGTTTCGGCGGGGATTCAGGATGCGCGTACACGCGAAATCGCTAATTGGAAGAACGCCGTCATCGCGTTGCTGGCCCCGTTGTGGTGGGTCGCCAACGGTTTATCGCCATGGCCCGACATGGTCATGCAGCTTGGTTTTGCCTTTGCCGTCTTCGCCCTTTTCTGTGTCGCCTTCTATTTTGGGCAAATGGGTGGCGGCGATGTGAAGTTGATCGGCGCGCTCGCCTTATGGCTGCCGTTGGTGCCGATGGTATGGATGCTGATCGCGATGTCGCTGATCGGTGGCGGTCTGACCATCATCATGTTGATTGATCATCAACTTAATAAAAACAAAGGACAATTAGAGGTTCCATATGGGGTGGCAATTGCCATCGCAGGACTAATTGCACTTCGCGAACCACTTTTTAACCAATTTACTTGAAAGCTTAACGTCGGATCAACCGGTCCACGTCCGAAAGGCCTAGTTCGTCATGGATAGCAGGAAGATTGCCCTCTTGGTCGGTGCGCTGTTCGTAGCAGCCGTATCAGCATTTATGGCTCGCAGCCTGGTCACAGGATCAGCCGCGCCCACCGCCGGAGCAGCTGTGGCTGCGCCCGCGCCCGTTGATGGTCCCGAAGTGCTGGTCGCCACGCGCGCCCTGCCGGTCGGCACGATCCTCGACGCGACCGCGCTGAAATTTCAGCCCTGGCCAAAGGAACTGGTAGGCAACGCCTACTTCCTCAAAAAGGAAACCGACCTCAAGTCGCTGCAGGGAACCGTGGTGCGCTTTGCGATCACCGCCGGTCAACCCGTCACGCAGGGAGCCCTGGTGCACCCCGGTGATCGCGGCTTCCTGGCCGCGGCGCTTGGCCCGGGCATGCGTGCCGTTACCGTGCCGGTGTCGGCCAACACCGCCGTGGCAGGCTTTGTCTTCCCTGGCGACCGGGTCGATCTTGTTCTCGCACAGTCGGTACCCGGTGGTGGTGATGGTCCGCCGCTGAAGGTGTCCGAAACCGTGCTGCGCAATCTGCGCGTGCTCGCGACCGATCAGCGTACCGACAACACGACCGATGAATCGGGCAAGACAGTCGTCAAGACCTTTTCAAGCGTTACCGTCGAAGCAACGCCTAAGCTGGCCGAGGAAATCGCCCTGGTGCAAACGCTTGGTGGATCGCTGTCATTGTCGCTGCGCTCACTGGCTGATAGCGCGACCGAACTGGATCAGGCAATTGCATCGGGTCAGATCGACGTCCCGAGCAACGGTGATCGCAAGTCGGAAAAGGCACTGGCGGCGCGCGTTGCAAGCACACCGACCGCCGGCAAAACAACCTTTATCACCGGCGCCGAAGTGTCGCGCTTTCAGCGCAGCACCATCCCCGGCAAGGCAAATGATGGCCCTCCTGGCGTGGGATCACTGTCGGGATCAGGGGGCAATGGTGGCCCGGTCGTGCGGATCGCACGCGGTAATAACGTGACCGAAGTTTCGGTTGGGGGGAAGAACTAACATGGGTACGTCCTTCAAGACGCTCGGCTGGCCGCTGGCCATCGCCGTCGGCGCCAGCGGGCTTGGCACAGACGCCAATCCGATTGCGGCGCAGACCGTGGCGGCAGTGCCAACATCGACACTGCAGCTCGGCATCGGGCGCGGTCGTCTGGTGTCGCTCGCCCGACCGATCAGCGATGTCTTTGTCGCCGATGACAAGATTGCCGACGTTCAGGTTCGGTCGCCAACGCAAATCTATGTCTTTGCAAAGGCCGCTGGCGAAACCACGATTTATGCAACGGCCAAGGGCGGCGGCGTCGTTTATTCGACAACCGTCCGGGTCGGCAGCAACATCGATTCGGTCGATCAGATGCTGTCACTGGCACTGCCGGACGCCAAGATTGTCGCAACGCCGATGAACGGCCTGATCCTGCTGACCGGAACCGTCGGTGCGCCCGATGATGCCGCGGAAGCGGAACGTCTTGTCCAGGCCTATGTTGGTGACACCACCAAAGTCCTCAGCCGCCTGAAAAGCGCGACGCCGCTGCAGGTCAATCTGCAGGTCAAGTTTGCTGAAGTGAGCCGCACCTTTGCCAAGAACATCGGCGTCAACTTCGGGAACCAGGCAAGCGCACCGGCGAACAAGCCGATCTTTGGTGCCAACCAGGGACGGCAGGGAACGATCACGACCGACGCAACGTCTGGGTCGACGACCTTTAACTTCCCGGGGGTTTCAAATTACGGGACAGCGTTGGGCATTGCCGGCAAGATTTTCGGCGCCGACGTCCTTGCCTCCCTCGATCTGGGTGAGCGCAACGGCGAAGTAAACACGCTGGCCAACCCCAATCTGACGGCACTGTCGGGTGAAACCGGCACGTTCCTTGCCGGTGGCGAAATTCCGATCCCGGTCAGCCAGGGTCTTGGCGCGGTTTCGGTTGAGTATAAGCAATATGGCGTCAGCCTGTCTTATACGCCGACGGTGCTTGCCGATGGTCGCATTTCCCTGCGCGTCCGTCCGGAAGTGTCGCAGCTGACCTCGGCGGGCTCGGTGCAGATCAACGGGACGACCATTCCCGCGCTGTCCACGCGTCGCGCAGAAACGACCGTTGAACTTGGGTCGGGTCAAAGCTTCATGATTGCCGGCCTGTTGCAGAACAACCGCAACAATTCGATCGATTCGGCGCCGGGGTTGGGTGATGTTCCGGTCCTTGGCGCACTGTTCCGGTCAAATTCCTGGCAGCGCAATGAAACCGAACTGATGATTGTCATCACGCCATACCTGGTCCGGCCAGTCAACGCGAATGACATTGTATTGCCAACCGATGGCTACAAGGCGCCAAGCGACCTGGAACGGATTTTCCTGGGCAAGCTTAGCGGCGGTACCACAGGCGCCAAGCAAGCCAAGCCCAAGGTGGTGACACCGGGGCAGGCAGCGCCCTCGATCGGCGTAGTGGGCCCCGTCCCCAGCGCTCCAGAGCCTGTTGACCAGCCACTGCAACGGCCGGATGCCATTGAAGAAAAGGCAATTACGTCGCCACAGCCCCCCCGCAAGGACAGCGGTACCAGTGCAACCCCTGGCTTCAGTCTGAACCAGTAAGCGCCACGCCACGGAGAGCAAGATGTCGAAACTAACCTCGATCCTGACCCTCGCGACACCGGCGCTGCTGCTGTCGGCGTGCGGCGGTGGTACAATTAATCGCGGGCTGGAAACGGTTCACCAGCCGGTTGTCGCACACACCAACTACGCATTTGATGTCAGCACCGATGGTGATCGGCTGGCGCCGGGCGAACATCAGCGGCTGGCCGGATGGTTATCGTCGATGCGGCTTGGCTATGGTGACAAGGTCGCGGTCGATGACCCGTCGGGCAGCAACAGCGGTGCTCGCGACGAAATCGGTGCGATCGTTGCCGATTATGGCATGTTCCTCGCCGAGGCAGCCCCGATTACGGCGGGCCAGCTCGCCCCGGGCGCGGTCCGCGTGGTCGTGATCCGGTCCACGGCGAGCGTGCCGGGCTGCCCCGACTATTCGAAGCTTGGCAATCACGAGTTCGACGGCAACACATCGTCGATCTTCGGGTGCGCCGTCAGTTCAAATCTGGCCGCCATGGTTGCTCGTCCGGATGATCTGGTGCGCGGTCAGCCCGGTGCCGAAACCGCCGACGCCGCCGTGTCGACCAAGGCAATTCAGACGCTCCGTACGGCGCCCAATACGGGCGCAGGCGGCCTCAAGGTTGAAGGGACCAGCAAGAAATGAACGCTCCCTGGAATTCGGGCCGTATCGGCACGCGTGATCCATTTGTCGCTTTTGTTTGCGATGAAACAACGGCTGAAATCGTTCGCCCTGTAGCGGTCGAAATGGGCTGGGCCCCGGAAAAGGTCAACAAGGGCGGCCTGCGCAATGCGGTCCAGACGCTGTCGGTATCCGCCAGTCCGCAGATCCTGTTGGTCGACCTGTCCGAATCCGGCGATCCGATCAATGACATCAATGCACTCGCTGAAGTTTGCGAGCCGGGCACGGTCGTGATCGCGGCCGGGCAGGTCAATGATGTCCGGCTGTACCGCGACTTGGTGGCGAGCGGGATCCAGGACTATCTGCTGAAGCCCGTATCGCCGGATCTCCTGCGCGATGCCCTGGCCAACGCGCAGGCGATCCTCAATGCGCCAAAGCTGGTCGAAGGGGCGACAGAGCGACCACATTGCTCCATCGCGATCATCGGCACTCGCGGCGGCGTGGGCGCATCGAGCATCGCAACGTCGATGGCGTGGCTGTTCAGCGAAAAAGGCGGCCGGACGACGGCGATGCTTGATCTCGATGTGCATTTCGGCACCGGCGCGCTGGCGCTTGATCTGGAGCCGGGCCGTGGTCTGACCGACGCGATTGAAAATCCGAGCCGGATCGACGGGCTGTTTATCGAACGCGCAATGGTCAAAGCGAGCGAGCGGTTGGCCATTCTTTCGGCCGAAGCGCCCATCAGTTCGCCGGTAATCTCTGACGGTTCTGCGTTTTATCAATTGCAGGAAGAAATGCGCGCCGCGTTTGAAGCGACGATTACCGATCTGCCCAGATCGATGCTGGTGCAGCATCCGCATCTGATTACTGATGTCCAGATCGCCGTCGTCGTGACCGAGCTGACCCTGGCGGCTGCCCGCGATTCCATCCGAATTCTCGCATGGTTGAAGTCGAACGCCCCACAGACGCAAGTCTATGTCATCGCGAACAAGGTACAGGCTGGCGCTCAGCTTGAGATCACACGCAAGGATTTTGAAGGCTCGATCGAGCGCAAGATCGATGTCGTTCTGCCTTTCGACCAAAAGCTGGCGGCGCAGGCCGCCAAACTCGGCAAGCCTTTGGCGGAGGTCGGCAAGGGATCGAAGTCAGCGCAGCCCTTGCACGATCTGGCGAACCGGTTGTTCGAAGCCACAGATGGTCCCGCCGAAGAAGGCGGAACGATGGGCAAGAAGGGCGCAAAGCAGGGCGGCAAGGGCACATCATTGCTTGGCAAGTTCGGCGAACTGAAGGCGATGATGCCGAAGCGCGCCGCCAAAAAGTAAGGTCTGGCCGTCGGGTAAATCCCGATCACCGCCAGAAAATGAAATGACGTAACGAAGGAAGCTGGAAACATGCCACTTATGCCGATCATGATCATGGCCGTCGCGTCGATCATCGTGATCGGCATGGTCGCACTTGCCTTTAGCGGCCCGTCGCCGGAGCGAGCCAAGACGCGCCGGCTTTCGGTGGTGCGCGGGCGCCACGGCGCTGCCGGTGCCGTGGTCGAAGCGCAGTTGCGCCGCATCACCGCGGGCCGCAACACGCGCATGGACGAAGCGGTCATCCGATTGCTTCCCAACCCGACGCTGCTCAAAAAGCGACTGGCGATGACGGGCAAAACTTGGACCATTGGCCAGTACGGCATGGTGTCGGGCGGCTTGCTGCTGGTGATTGCCACGCTGCTCTGGTTGCAGGGCCTGCCCATCCTTCTTGCCCTTCTGGTTGGAATCGTCACCGGAATGGGCCTGCCACATTGGTTCGTGGGCATGGTGATCAAGCGCCGTATTGCGAAGTTCACTGCAAAATTTCCTGACGCCATTGAATTGCTGGTGCGCGGGCTTCGCTCGGGGTTGCCGATTTCTGAAACGATGCAGGTGGTAGGCCAGGAAGTGGAAGGGCCCGTGGGCGTCGAGTTCCGGTCGATCACCGACAAAATGAAAATCGGCCGCACGATGGATGTCGCCCTGCAGGAAACCGCCGATCGGCTCGGTACGCCCGAATTTCAGTTTTTTGTGATCACCATCGCCATTCAGCGCGAGACCGGCGGCAATCTTGCGGAAACACTGGCCAACCTGGCCAACGTGCTGCGCATGCGCGGTCAAATGAAGCTGAAGATCCGGGCGATGTCGTCGGAATCAAAGGCTTCGGCGTATATCGTTGGATCGCTGCCGTTCATCGTCTTCGGGCTGATCTGGATGATCAACGGCGGTTACATGCAGAACTTCTTTGTGGATCCACGACTGATGGTCGCGGGCGGCGGTGGCCTTGTCTGGATGGGCATCGGCGCTTTCATCATGGCCAAAATGGTCAACTTCGAAATCTGATCGGGGCAGGCGCACGTGATTCTTCAGGCTCAAACGGTTCATCCAACTATCCTGGGCGTTGACGTCATCAGCGTTGCCACGCTGTTGGCCGGTGTCGCCGCCTTCATGGTACTGTTTGCGCTCTACACCGCAACGACGGTGCGCGATCCGATGACCAAACGCGTCAAGGCGCTGAATGACCGTCGCGAACAGTTAAAGGCGGGGATCACCGCCTCGACGTCAAAGCGCCGCGCGAAACTGGTCAGGCAAAACCAGACCACCGATCGCATCCGCAATATCCTTCAGTCACTCAAAGTGCTGCAGGACAGTCAGGTCAAATCGATCCAGACAAAGTTGATGCAGGCAGGTATCCGGTCAAAGGAATACGCCGTTGCGGTGATTTTCGCCCGGATGATCGCGCCAATCGTGCTTGGCGGATTGATGATCTATCTCGTCTACGGGACCGATGCCTTTTCCGATTGGACGCCAATCAAGGCCTATGGTCTTGTCGCCGGCACGTTCGTGCTCAGCTATAAGGGGCCCGATCTGTATCTGAACAATCTGGTGACCAAGCGGTCGCACGCCATCCGCAAAGGGCTTCCGGACGCACTCGATTTGCTGGTGATCTGCGCCGAAGCAGGGCTTACCGTCGACGCAGCGTTCGCCCGTGTGGCGCGCGAGCTGGGCCGCGCGTACCCTGAGCTGGGCGATGAATTTACATTGACGTCGATCGAGCTGGGCTTTTTGACCGACCGGCGTCAGGCGTTTGAAAATCTGGCTGCTCGTGTCAATCTTGACGCGGTCAAAGGTGTCGTCACGACAATGATCCAGACCGAGAAATACGGCACGCCATTGGCATCCGCGCTTCGCGTTTTGTCGGGCGAATTCCGGAACGAGCGCATGATGCGTGCGGAAGAAAAGGCCGCTCGCCTGCCGGCAATCATGACCATTCCGTTGATTCTGTTCATTCTGCCGACGCTCTTCGTCGTCATTCTCGGGCCGGCGGCATGTTCAATCTCCGACGCGTTCAAGAACGGCGTTTGATCGATCGGACATCGCAAGCGCGACTATGATCCTCGCTCCAAAAGGCCTCAACCCGCTGCTGCCATCCGACATGGTGACGAGCATCGGTTGAGGCTTTTTCGTCAACTGGCGCGGCAGCTTGATTTTCGACGCGCGGCATCAATGGCATCGATCGACTGCGTCCGATCGATCAAGATTCGAACCAGCGCGACGCCGCGCGGCCCAGAAACGGTTACTGCCTGATATCCTGTTGGCGCCTTTTGACCAGGACGGAGGATCGCTACGCGAATCGGCGTCCCGTGCGAGCGCTGGTTGTTGCTGACAAAGGCGACGTTGGTCAGCGCGTCGAACACCGACAATGACCAATAAGGTGCATCAACCGGGGCAATATCCAGCAACACCGGGCTGGCCGCGACATCAAAGGCGCACGATGAATAGAGCAGATCTGGACTTGGCCTCACCACTGCGCGCGAATTCGCCGTCACCAACGGTGCGTGGAGCATGTGGTTGACGCCTCCCAGCGCCGCGATACGGCGCGATGCAACGACCATTAAACCGCGCGGCACCGCGACCAGCGCGACGTGCCAGCACAGCAGCGCCGCGACCAATCCTGCACAAACTGGCCCGATCCAGCCACGCATCAGCAGGACTGCCGGACGATGCGGGGCAATTGATCGCTGGAAAGATTGCCGACGCCACCGTCATCGGGAAGATACATGCGCAGCGTCATCGCAAAATGCCTGCCCGAGCCCGTTGGCAGCCAATGCCCCGTTTGCGGCAACGGCGCCACGCTGACCTGCCATGCGGTCTGCTCCGCCGGTGGCAGCGCGATACTGTTGATCGAGTAAATCCCGGCTCGATTGGGGACCAGATATCCCGCTGGATCATAGAGCGTCAGGCTCCACCATTTTGATGGCATCCTGCCCCCGCTGACCCGGTAGCGGCACTTGCCATCAAGTGGCTGCCCCGCGTCATCCACCGACGCTGTGTAATAGCGCGCTTCGTTCGCGGGCAGCGCCAATAATCCGTACAAGGCGACAACCGCGCGCGTGTAACTACTCGCGCGAACCGTGCCAAAATCCTTGCCGGTCGACCAGGCGCCGATCCGCTCATTATTGCCCAGCGCTCCGGCGCGAACCGCGATCGCTGCGCTCCCGGTACCGATAACGACGCCGGCGGCTATACCGATCAGGTACCGGGCCCAGACTTTCACCGCTCTGGCCCGCTGGCACCATTTGCATCACGGCATTGGCGGATTGATCGCGCTGCCCATGGCACCCCAAAGGCAATCAGATCGCGTTGATAGGTCTCGATCACTTCTGCCAGCGGGCGGCCATTGCCATCAAGGACAAGCACCTGGTGGCGGAACAGCGCATCGGGGATCACCTCACACGGCGCGGCGCCGGTTGATGCCACGCCGTCGCGAACGACCGGTACCGGATGCCAGAGCCGCTCATTGGCAATGGTACGGCGTTCAGGCCTGAGCGGTTCGATTACCTTGCCAAACGGCGTATTGGTCGTCAGCAACGTCTGGACCATGGCGGGGTCAAGCCTTCCCGGCACATACCAGTTTTCGGCCACCGAAAGGACCAGCGATCCACAGACCAGTCGGACGCGGCGATAGGCAACGGGGTCGTCGGGGCCGATGCCAAGCCGGGCGCGCTGATCCGGGGATGGAGCCACCTGCACCTTATTGTCCCACTCCGCGGTGATCGTTGGATCCGCCGCCAGCCCCTGGGCGCGGCACCAATCGGCCAAGGTTGCCGTTGCGCTCGAACTCGCCAGAATTCTGGCTTCGATCGTCGCCACGATTGCTTCTGCCTGCGCATGGGCACGCTCATCCGCCGGCAATGCCACCACCCGCGGAACGGCAAGCGCCAATGCTATCGTCTGCCCGGTGATCACCCCCGTGATTACCCCCGCGCCTTCAGCGCTGCCTGGGCGGCGGCCAGCCGGGCAATCGGGACACGATAGGGCGATGCCGACACATAATCGAGCCCGACCTTCTCGCAAAAGGCGATGCTTGCCGGGTCTCCGCCATGTTCGCCGCAAATCCCCAGCTTGATGTCGGGCCGCGTCGCCCGGCCGCGTTCGGCGGCGATCTCAATCAATTGCCCCACGCCTTCGATGTCAAGGCTTACGAACGGATCGGTCGCATAGATGCCCTTGTCGACATATGTCGTCAAAAAGCGCCCTGCGTCGTCCCGGCTGACACCCAGCGCGGTTTGCGTCAGATCGTTGGTGCCGAATGAAAAGAACGCCCCCACTTCGGCGATTTGCCCGGCCATCAGCGCGGCGCGTGGCAGTTCGATCATCGTGCCAACCAGATAGTCGACGCTCGCGCCTTTTTCGGCAAATACCGCAGCAGCGGCCCGATCGACGACCTCCTTCATCAGTTCCAGCTCGCGGCGCGTCGCCACCAGCGGGATCATCACTTCCGGGATCGGGGCAGCACCCGTTTTAGCAGCCACGTCGCAGGCCGCTTCAAAAATGGCGCGTGCCTGCATCTCGTAGATTTCCGGGTAGGTTACCCCCAAGCGGCACCCGCGATGGCCCAGCATCGGATTGAACTCGTGCAATTCAGCCGCGCGCCGCCGCAGTGCCTCAACGCCGATGCCGGTTGCCTCCGCCACATCGACGAATTCCGATTCCTCGTGCGGCAGGAATTCATGCAGCGGCGGATCGAGCAGACGGATCGTCACCGGCAGCCCCGCCATGACTTCAAAAATCTCGGTAAAATCGGCGCGCTGTTCGGGGAGCAGCTTGTCGAGTGCCAACCGCCTGCCCGCTTCGCTGTCGGCCAGGATCATCTGGCGCACCGCCGTAATCCGCGCCGCGTCGAAGAACATATGTTCGGTGCGGCACAGACCAATACCCTCGGCGCCAAAGTCGCGCGCGGTGCGGCAATCGAGCGGCGTTTCCGCGTTGGTGCGCACCTTCATCCGGCGAACCTCGTCGGCCCAGCCCATCAACACGCCGAAATCACCGGCAAGCTCGGGTTGCACGGTCGGGACTTCGCCCATCATTACTTCACCCGACGCACCGTCGATGGTGATGACGTCGCCTTCCTTGATTTCCCGCCCGGCGACACGTGCGACGCGCGTCTTGGCATCGATCGACAAGGTACCCGCGCCGGATACACAGGGCCGCCCCATGCCGCGCGCCACCACGGCTGCGTGACTGGTCATCCCGCCCCGCGCGGTCAGGATGCCGCGCGCCGCGTGCATGCCGTGAATGTCTTCGGGGCTGGTCTCGGTGCGCACCAGAATAACGGCATCGCCAAGACCTGCGCGGCGTTCTGCGGTTTCGCTGTCGAAAACCGCGACGCCGGACGCCGCACCAGGCGACGCCGGCAACCCCCGCGTCAGCACATCGCGCGTGGCGGAAGGGTCAAGCGTCGGGTGGAGCAATTGATCAAGCGCGGCAGGATCGACCCGTGCCACCGCTTCTTCGCGCGTGATCATCCCTTCGGTTGCCATATCGACCGCGATCTTCAGCGCGGCCGATGCCGTCCGCTTGCCGCTGCGCGTCTGCAGCATCCATAAGGTGCCGCGCTCGACGGTGAATTCGATATCCTGCATGTCGCGGTAATGCGTTTCGAGCAGGTCGAACACCTTGGCCAGTTCGGCAAAGGTTTCCGGCATTGCCTCTTCCATGCTCAGCGGCTTGGCATTGGCGGCTTCGCGGGCGGCCTTCGTCAGATATTGCGGTGTGCGAATGCCCGCGACAACATCCTCACCCTGCGCATTGATCAGGAATTCCCCGTAATAGGCCCGGTCGCCCTTGGCCGGATCGCGCGTGAACGCGACGCCCGTCGCCGACGTCTCGCCCATATTGCCGAACACCATCGCCTGCACGTTGACGGCGGTTCCCCAATCGCCGGGGATGCCGTTCAGCCGGCGATAGACTTTGGCGCGCTCGGCCTGCCATGATCCGAACACCGCCCCAATCGCGCCCCATAGCTGATCATGAACGTCCTGCGGAAAGGGCTTGCCCCAGAGCTTTTCGACCAGGAGCTTATACTCGCCGACCAGGGCCTGCCAGTCGTCCGCCGACATCTCGGTATCGAGGAAATAGCCATTGTCTTCCTTGGCGATTTCCAGCGCTTCCTCGAACGCGCCGTGGTCCAGTTCCAGCACCACGTCCGAATACATCTGGATGAAACGGCGATAGCTGTCCCACGCAAAGCGCGGATCACCCGACGACGCAGCCAGTCCTTCCACCGTCACATCGTTCAGCCCCAGATTGAGGACGGTGTCCATCATCCCGGGCATCGATACGCGCGCGCCCGACCGGACGGACACGAGCAAAGGATTGGCGGGATCGCCAAATACCTTGCCCGTTACCGTCTCGATATGCGCCAGCCCATCGGCAACTTCGGCTTTGAGCGACGCGGGAAACTGCTCGCCATCGTCATAATAGCGCGTGCACATTTCGGTGCTGATCGTGAAGCCCGGCGGCACCGGCAAACCGATAGAGGCCATCCCGTCCAGGTTCGCGCCCTTGCCGCCCAGCAGGTTCTTGTTGCCCTGCCCGCCGTCCGAAACGCCGCCACCAAAGCGGTACACGTACTTGGTCATGCTCTACTCCCTGAAGCCCATCCCCTGCGGAGGATGGGTTGGGGTGGGGCTTGTCCTCTAGCGCTGCGCCAGACTGACAGGCCCCACCCCCGGCCCCTCCCCTGAAGGGGAGGGGTGAAATCCGCTATCCCTCGATCTTCGAAAAATCAGCAACCGAATGAACCGCCTCGCGCACCCGCGCCAACAACTGCAACCGCGCCTCCCGCTTGGCTGGATCGGCATCGTTGACCGTTACCGCGTCAAAAAACGCATCAATCGGTGCGCGAAGGCTGGCAAGCGCCGTCATCGCGGCGGCAAAATCCTCTGCTGCGACGGCGGCAGCAGCGGCAGGCGCGGCGACGTCGAGCGCGGCGATCAGCGCGGCCTCGGCGGGTTCGGGGGTGTAGCCCAGTTCCCTCGCCCTTTCAGCGGAGAGGGCCGCGGACAGGGGGCTCTCAACCGGCGTACCGCTGCTGGACTGCCCCTCTCCCAACCCTCTCCCCTGAAGGGGAGAGGGCTTTTCGACCCCCTCTTTCTTCAGGATATTCGCGGCGCGCTTGTAGCCGGCGAGCAGGTTTGCCCCGTCCTCGGTAGTGATGAACGATTGCAGCGCACGGACGCGCGCGAGCAGGCGGACAAGATCATCCTCGCCGCCAAGCGCGAACACCGCGTCGATCAGGTCGTGCCGGACGCCCGCCTCGCGCTGCTGGACTTTGAGACGGTCCGTTGCAAACTCAAAAATTCTCTTGTCAAGCGCACCTGCTGCGCCCCAAATTCCCATCTTTTCCATCAGATCTTCGAAGGCAGTCGAAGCAAAAGGTCCAAATTTTGAGTCATTTAGCGTGAGCGTAGAGAAGCGTTCACCGCTCTCATTGCTCTCCAAACTGACCCTAACGTTCGTTACATTGAAAGGTAAATTAAGTGATCTAAGTAGGGGCTCATCGTCGACAGCCTTAACGAACGCTCTCGGGCGGTGCCACTCCACTATTTTATCGATTGCGGATTGAAGCGAGAAACGCACCAAATTCTTGTCCAAAAGCGCAACAATCGCGAGCACTGATCTCCGAAGACCGAATGGATCGCGGCTGCCAGTTGGAAATTCGCTTAAGCGGAAAAAACTGACGAACGTATCCAGCTTATCCGCCAGACTAACCGCCACCGTCACCGGATCGGTCGGTACGTCGTCACCCTGCCCGACCGGCTTGTAGTGATCGCGGATCGCCCCCGCGACGCGCGGGTCTTCGCCCTGGGCGAGTGCGTAATAGCCGCCCATTACCCCTTGCAGTTCGGGGAATTCGCCAACCATGCCCGTCACCAGATCGGCCTTGCAAAGCTGCGCAGCGCGGTAAGCCAGGCCTGCTACCTTCTCCCTCTCCCCTTCAGGGGAGAGGGTTGGGGAGAGGGGCGTGTCCGCGCGTGCCCCGCTATCGACAGGCCCCTCTTCCAACCCTGTCCCCTGAAGGGGAGAGGGCTTGATGATCCCCTCCTCCACCAGCCAGCGCGCCAGCTTCGCCACGCGCTCAACCTTGTCGGCCACGGTCCCCAATTTTTCATGGAACACGATCCGGTCGAGCTTTTTCGCCTGCTCTTCCAGCGGCACGTTCAGGTCGGTATCATAGAAGAACCGCGCGTCGCTGAGCCGTGCGGCAAGTACCTTGCGGTTGCCCTCCACAATCCGTGCGCCGCCGTCCGCCGCATCGATATTGGCGGTGCAGACAAAAGCGTTGGCCAAGTTCCCGTCGGCATCGCGGCACACAAAAT
>JAIELC010000011.1 GCA_019753375.1 Sphingomonas sp. | reverse complement strand
ATGCCGGTCCTTGCCCTGATAGCGGGTCATCGGCGGCGTTTCGAGAATGCGGTACATCGCCTTGATGCCCTTGATCATCAGATCAACGTCGCGCCGGTCGCTCAGGAAGGCGGGATCGATCAACGGGGCATCGCGCGCGTCGGTCGACGCCAGCCGTACCGTGCCCTTGCTCTCGGGCCGCAGCACGCAGACATGGCCCGAATAGCCATGCGCCTTTACCGGTGTCCGGCCATGATCCTCCAGCGCGGCAATCACGAAATGCAGCTGGACATCGGGGCAGGGCGATGCCGGATCGATCGTCAGAAACGCCCCGCTCTCGGCATAGGGGGTGGTCCAGGATCCCTCGCGCTTGCGAAACCACTGGAACAACGCCGCCGCGCTGGCCACCGATCCCTTCAGTGTCTGCCCCAGAAAGCCGGTATCGCTGGTTTCATAGGACGCCACATAGTCGAGATGATCCTGCAGGTTGGTACCGACATCGGGGCGGTCGACGACCACCGGCAGGCCTTGCTGGCGCAGATGATCGCCCGGGCCGATGCCCGACAGCATCAGCAATTGCGCGGTCCCGAACACCCCGCCCGCCATCACCACCGCGCGGCGTGCGCGGATCTGTTTTGACTGGCCGCCCTGCCGATAGGCGACACCCGTCGCCCGCGCGCCGTCAAACACCACGCGTTCGGCGGTGACATTGGTCAGGATGTGCAGATTGTCGCGCGACCGGGCGGGTTCAAGATAGGCGCGCGCCGCGCTCCAGCGCTCGCCGTGCCGCTGCGTCACCTGATACAGGCCGATCCCGTCCTGCCGGTCGCCGTTGAAATCGTCGTTGCGCGGGATTTGCAGCGAGGCGCCCGCCTCGACAAAATCGATCGAGCCGCGATTGGGCGATGTCTGTTCGCTGACCCATAATGGCCCGTCGCCGCCGTGAAAATCATCGGCCCCGCGCACATTATGTTCGGCGCGTTTGAAATAGGGCAGCACCTCGTCATAGGTCCAGCCGGGGCAGCCCATCGCCGCCCAATTGTCGTAATCCCATTTATTGCCGCGAATATAGATCATCGCGTTGATCGCCGATGATCCGCCCAGCCCCTTGCCGCGCGGCTGGTATCCGCGCCGGCCGTTCAGCCCGGGCTGCGGCACGGTTTCAAACTGCCAGTTGGTCTTGGGGGTCTGAAACGCCAGAAAACCGGGGATGATCGTGCGGAACCCGGTGTTTTTGCCACCGGCCTCCAGCACCGCCACGCGATACTTGCCGCCTTCGCTCAGTCGGCCGGCAACCGCGCTGCCACCCGATCCGCCACCGATGACGACAATGTCGGCTTCTTCCATGCCTCTTGCTCCCGTTTGGCGCGGATTGTTTCCCACTGCGCCTTGATCGTTTCGGATGTTTCGCGGCTGCCATCGTGGCTCCAGCCGGGGGGCATCACCACATAGCCCAGCTTGGCGCGAAGCCCGGGCGCGGCCCAGATATCGCGGGCAATACCGATCCATTCATGGCACGCGGCCCATAGCAGGTTGAAACTGCCGAGTTGCTTGACGATGCCATAGCAGGGCGGATCATCGGCGCGCTCGGCCACAAAAGTGCCGAACATCCGGTCCCAGATGATGAACACCCCGGCATAATTGCTGTCGAGATAGCGCGGGTTGATGGCGTGGTGGACGCGGTGGTGCGACGGGGTGTTCATCACCGCTTCGAACCAGCGCGGCATCCGGTCGATCACTTCGGTATGGATCCAGAATTGATAGATCAGGTTGATGCCGCCGACAAACAGCAGCATCGCCGGATGAAAACCGATCAGCGCGAGCGGCAGCCGAAACAGGAAGCTGAGCGAAAAGAACCCGGTCCAGGTCTGCCGCAGCGCGGTCGACAGATTATAATGCTGGCTGGAATGATGGATGACATGGCTAGCCCAGAACCAGCGAACGCGGTGCGCCGCGCGGTGAAAGGCGTAATAGGCCAGATCATCGACCACAAAGGCGATGACGAACCAATACCATTGCCAGCCGATCGTGACGATCCGGAACTGATAGGCCCAGCTGGCAATCGCATAGGCGGTACCGCCGACGATCACGCCGGCAATCGTGCTGCCCATCCCCAGCGACAGCGAGGTCAGCGTGTCCCTGGGCTCGTAGCGTTGCTTGTTGCGCGCCCAGGCGACCAGCATTTCCGCCAGCACCAGCAGGATGAAGGCCGGCACGGCATATTGGACGGGGTCGGGCAAATGGGGTGCCATGGCCAGCTTGCTTACACGAGTGTCAGTGGCGCTGCCAATGCCCTTGCGTCATCGGGATAGATGCCGATCAGCGTTACCTGCCCGAACAGCCGTTCGCCGGTATCGATGCGCACGCCTTCGGGTATCTCGGCCAGGTTGAGCGGCGGCAGCAAGCGCCGGGCGGCGACCCTGGCGCCGTGGCGCTTCAGGACTGCGACGGTGCCGTTGCCCGCGACCAACGCCGCATTGCCATCCTTGCTGACAATTGCCCGGCGCGCCTCAAACCCTGCGAGCAGCGCTTCGGCCATGCGCCGCGCATCGTCGGGACCGGCGATCCGGCTTTCGCCCAGCCGCAACAGGCGCGCGGTCCAGGCGAGCCCAAGGACGCCGATGATCGAAATGGCCAGCTGCGCATAGCTCATGGCAGTTGATGCGCCGCGGCGGATAATTGCTCGAGCATCATGCGGATGCCCGACAGATCATAGCCGGCCTTGGCCGCCGCGTCGGCGAGTTCATCGGGGTCGGCGCCCTGCTTGGCCATCGCCAGCGCCCATAAATGGCACGACCGCGTCCCCGACCGGCAATAGGCAAGGACAGGGCCATCCGCCTCGGCCATCGCGGCGGCAAAGGCATCGAGCTGGGGATGCGCGAAACCGGCATGGGTGACCGGGATAGCGGTGTAGCGCAGCCCCAGGGTTTCGGCGACCAGGCGGATGGCATCCCCGTCGGGCTGGCCCATCTCCTCGCCATCGGGGCGATTATTGATGATCGCCACAAATCCCTGCGCCGCCAGATCGGTGACATCGGCAGGGCTGATCTGCGGGGCCACCGACATCGCCTGGTTTAGCTGACGGATCATGCTGCCTCCTTGATCACCGCGATAAAGGCATCTCCATAAGCGTCCAGCTTGCGCGCGCCAATGCCCGTGATCGCGGTCAGCGCGGCGCGGCTGACGGGTTTCAGCGCCGCCATGTCGCGCAACACCGAATCGTGGAAGATCACATAGGGCGGCACTTTTGCCTCGGCGGCCAGCTCGCGGCGCTTGGCGCGCAGCGCCTCGAACAGCGGATCGTCATCCGGATTGGCGGCCGCGCTTGCCCGGCGGCGCCCGCCGCCGCCCGATCGGGTCGCCATCTTGTCCGCCGGCTCGACAATCTCAACCGGCACATCGCCCTTCAGCACAGCGCGCGCGTCGCCAGAAAGCCCCAGCCCGCCATGTTCGGTGGTGGTCACCAGCCCGCGCGCCTGCATCGCGCGCGCCAGCGGCTTGATCAGCCGCGCCTCGGCACGTTCGACGATGCCGAATACGCTCAGCCGGTCGTGCCCCAGCTGCGCCACCCGGTCATCGGTCGTGCCGGTCAGCACTTTTTCGATATGCCCCACGCCAAATCGCTGTCCGGTCCGGTAAATCGCCGACAGGAATTTGCGCGCCAGCTCGGTCGCATCGATCAGCGCGGGTTTGGACAGGCAATTGTCGCAATTGCCGCAGGCGGCGGGCGGGTCTTCGCCAAAATGGCGCAACAGGATGGCGCGGCGGCAGCCGCCGGTTTCGACCAGCCCGGTCAGCGCGGTGATCTGCGCGCGCGCGGCCGCCTGGCGCTCAGGCTCGACCTCGTCGACGCGGCTCCAGGCGCGGGCAAAATCGTCCGCGCCCCAAAACAGATGCGCGACCGACGGATCGCCGTCGCGGCCCGCGCGGCCGGTTTCCTGATAATAGGCCTCGATCGATTTGGGCAGTCCGGCATGCGCGACAAAGCGGACATCGGGTTTGTCGATGCCCATGCCGAACGCAATCGTCGCACAAATTACCATGTCTTCGGAAGCGACGAAATCGGCCTGGTTGCGGGCGCGGATATGGGGCTCCAGCCCGGCATGATAGGCGCGGGTCGGGCGCCCGGTGCTGGCCAGTTGTTCGGCGAGCCGCTCGGTCGCTGCACGCGTCTGCGCATAGACAATGCCCGGCCCGGGCGTTTCGCGGACCAAGGCGGCGATCTGGCGGGCGCTATTGTCGCGCGGCGATATGGCGTAGCGGATATTGGGCCGGTCGAACCCGGCGACGATCAGCCCGTCGGCCGGGATGCCCAGCTGTTCCAGAATGTCCTTGCGGGTATGCGCATCGGCGGTCGCGGTCAGCGCCAGGCGCGACACGCTTGGAAACGCGTCCATCAGCGGGCGCAACAGCCGGTAATCGGGGCGGAAATCATGCCCCCATTCGCTGACGCAGTGCGCTTCGTCGATCGCGAATAGCGCCACGCGCCCGCGTTCCAGCAAGTCGCGGAATTCCGCGTTCGACGCGCGTTCCGGGGCCACGTATAACAGGTCGAGTTCGCCATCCAGAAACCGCCCGCGCGTTTCCGCCCGGTTGGTGTCGACCGATGTCAGCGTCGCGGCGCGAATGCCGATGCTTTCCGCCGCGCGCAGCTGATCGTGCATCAACGCAATCAGCGGCGAAATGACAATGCAGGTCCCGTCCAGCAGCAGCGACGGCAATTGATAGCAGAGCGATTTGCCCGCCCCGGTCGGCATGACCGCCAAGGTGTTGCGGTGCGCGAGCACGCGATCGACAACATCGCGCTGCACCCCGCGAAAATCAGGAAAGCCAAAGGTCGATTGGAGGATGGACAAGGGATCGGTCACATCCCACCTATAGCGACAGGGCCGGCCATCGCCATGGGGTCGGCCGCCTCGCCGGAGGAAATTTCGTGCCTGACAAAAGTGATACCCGCCCGACCGACGCTGGCCCGACCGACGCAGGCCCGACCAGCGCTGGCCCGATTGAATCCGGCCCGGCTGATTCTGGCCCGGCTGATTCTGGCGTGATCGACAACGGCGCCGCGCGGCGCTTCGAATTGATCGAGGACGGCCATCTGGCCTTTGCCGACTACCGCGTTGATGGTGATATCGTCACCTTTACCCATACCATCGTCCCGCCTGAAATCGGGGGGCGGGGGATTGCCGGCCGGTTGATCGGCGCGGCGCTTGCGGCGATGCGCCGTCAGGGCAAAAAAATTGTGCCGCAATGCTCGTTCGTCGCGGCCTATGTTCAGCGTCATCCCGACCTGCAGGATCTGCTCGCCTGACGGCGCGCGACGAAAGGAAACCAATGCATTCAGCACTTTTGGGCAATGCCGTGCGCGCCGCGACAATGATCGGTCTGGCAATGATCGCCGGCGGCGCCACCAAACCGCCCGTCGATTATATCGTGCGCGGCGACGGCGTTGTTCCGGCGACGGTCGGCGGCACGCCGACGCGGGTCAGGATCAGCCCCTGGGCGCCCGCCGCGCCGACGCTCAATCCTGACTTTGCCGACCGGATCGGGTTGCACGGCGGGCTGTTCGGCTTTGTGGTCAAGGTCGGTACCGTCAAGGTCAAGGGTCAGTCCAGCGTTACCAAATTGCAATTCGGCACCACAGCGTTCAGGCGCCGCGTCGTCTGGTTCGAACGGCCCTATGTCCGCGGTGCCGATCTGGCGGTCGGTCCCGGCGGCCTGCCCGTCGATATCGTCCGCTTTCAGCTACGCGCGCCGCAGCCCGGCGAACGCACCGTCGCGCTGCCGTTGATCCAGAAACTGTTCCAGCCCACCTATGCGCGGATTCAGCTGGGCAAGCGCGACATCACCATCCTGTTCGATCCCGCGCATGAGCGGACATTGGCCACCGCCGGGGCGGGGCAGGCGCTTGCCGATGCGCTTGGCGGCCAATTGACCGGCGAGACCGGCCAGGCCGAAATCGCGTTTGGCATCAATCGCCCGATCCGGCTGATGCGGCTCAATGCCCCGCTGGCCATCGGCCCGCTCAACCTGAGCGCGATCGCGCTGCGGATCAGCGACAATGGATCGACCGGCGGTATCCCCGACGCCGATGCCGACCCCGACGAAATTGTCGTGACCGCCAAGAAATCGGGGGACCGGCGCGATGTCATCATCGTCGGCAATGATCAGCTGCAGCGTTGCTCGTCGATCGTCTTTGACAAACCCGCCAAACAGATCCGCCTGACCTGTCGTTAGCCGGATTCCGTTAGGTAGACCGGGTAGCGGCGACGCGGCGGCGGACGCACCGCGGCGCTGCGGCTGCCATTATTCCGCCGCCAGTTCCTCGTCGGCGCGTTCCTGTGCCTGGCGGTTCCACATTTCGGCATAAAGCCCGTTTTTGCGGAGCAGCGCCGCATGGGTGCCGCGTTCGACGATTTCGCCCGCCTCCAGCACGACGATTTCGTCGGCATTGACGACGGTCGACAGCCGATGCGCGATGACGATGGTGGTGCGGCGCTGTGAAATCGCTTCCAGCGTATCCTGAATTTCGCCTTCGGTACGGCTGTCGAGCGCGCTGGTCGCTTCATCAAGGATCAGCACCGGCGGATTTTTCAGCAAGGTGCGGGCAATGGCGACGCGCTGCTTTTCGCCGCCCGACAATTTCAGCCCGCGTTCGCCCACGCGCGTCTGGTAGCCCTCGGCCTGGCTTTCGATAAAGCCGGCAATCGCGGCGCCGCGGGCGGCGGTCTCAATTTCGGCTTGCCCCGCGCCTTCGCGGCCATAGCCGATATTATAGCCGATCGTGTCGTTGAACAGCACCGTGTCCTGCGGGACAATGCCGATCGCGGACCGCAGCGACGCCTGGGTGACCCGCGCGATATCCTGACCATCGATGGTGATCCGGCCGCTCGTCAGATCATAAAAACGGTACATCAGCCGCGCGAGCGTGGATTTGCCCGCGCCCGACGGTCCGACCACCGCCAGCGTCCGGCCTGCCGGAATATCCAGATCAATGCCCTTCAGGATCAGTCGCCCGGGGTCATAGCCAAAGCGCACATTTTCAAAGCGGACATGGCCGTCCGACACGGTCAGCGTGGTCGCATCGGGTGCATCGACAATTTCCGACGGTGTATCAATCAGGTCGAACATCGCACCCATGTCGATCACGCCCTGCCGGATCGTGCGATAGACCATGCCGAGCAGATCGAGCGGGCGGAATAGCTGGCTGAGCAGCGTGGACACGAACACCACGTCCCCCGCCGAAAACCGGCCCTGGCTCCAGCCCCAGGCGATATAGGCCATGCCGCCGCCCAGCATGATATTGGTGACCAACGCCTGCCCGATATTGAGCCAGGCGAGCGAATTTTCGCTCTTGGTCGCGGCATTGGCATAGGCGGCCATCGCCGCGTCATAGCGCCGCGCCTCGCGCTCTTCGGCGCCGAAATATTTGACCGTTTCGAAATTGAGCAGCGAATCGACCGCATGCGCGACCGCGCCGGTATCCAGATCGTTCATCCGGTTGCGCAGCGCGTTGCGCCAGTCGGTCACCAGCCGCGTGAACCAGATGTACAGCGCGACCATCGCGATCGTCGCCGCGACCATGCCGATGCCGAAACTGGTCCAGAAAATGCCCAGCACCAGCGACAGTTCCAGCACCGTCGGTGCAATGTTGAACAGCATGAAATACAGCATCGTATCGATGCTTTTGGTCCCGCGCTCGACGACTTTGGTGACCGCGCCGGTGCGGCGTTCAAGGTGAAAGCGCAGCGACAGCCGGTGGAGATGGCGAAACACGCTGGCCGCCAGCCGCCGGGTCGCTTCCTGCCCGACGCGCTCGAACACGGTGTTGCGCAGATTGTCGAACAGCGTTGTCGAAAAGCGCGCCGCCGCATAGCCCAGCACCAGGGCGATGATCAGCCACGCCAGGCTGCGGTCCCCCGCCGCCATCCGGTCGACCGCATATTTCAGCGTATAGGCCGCGCCAAACACCTGAACGATCTTCGACGCCACCACCAGCAGCATCGCGCCGACGATGCGCACCCGCAGCATCGGCGCGTCCTGCGGCCATAAATAGGGCAGGAAACGGCGCAGCGTTGGCCACATTGGCCGATCGGCGCGCGGGGGAATCTGGGCTGAATCAGGCGGCATTGGCGTTCATGTAAGGCGGTCGGTCGCAACATGCTACTGATTGGCCCGGCGCGACGCGGCTGATAGGGATGCGGCGGCTATGCAGGGGATATGACAGGGTGCGCAAGCTTTTCGGAACGATCGTCGGCATCCTGGTCGCGATCCTCATTCTCGCCGCGATCGAATATATCGACGGGGCGCTGTATCCGCTGCCGACCAATATCGATCCACAGGATATGGTCGCGGTTGCGCAGATCATCCCGAACATGCCGATCGCCGCCAAGCTGATCCTGGTGTCGGCGTGGTTGCTTGCGACCTTTGGCGGCGCGTGGATCGCGCTGCGCGTCACCGACTGGCGCTGGTCCGCCGTGCTCGTCACCTTGTTCGTGATCGGCGGCGCGGTCATCAATTTCATCGAATTGCCGCATCCGCTGTGGATGCAGGGGTGCGCCGTGCTGCTGCCGCTGATCGGCGGCGGGCTGGCGGCGCGCGTCCATGCCAAACCCTATCCGGGCGAACCGCTGCTGGGGTAGCGCGCGGCGCGACCGGCCCGGGTTTTTTGCGTATCGCCGGAACTCAGCGCCCCGGCCGCCGCCACAAGGTCGGATCGCGCGGGGTGGGCGGATACAGCGTCGCCCTGGCGCGGGCCTCGCCCCAGCTGCGGATGATCCAGCCCAGTTTTTCCCGCCCCGATGTTGTGACGCGCCGGTCCCACGCCGCGCCGCCGCGCCGCGCGACTTCGCGGCCAATTCCGCCGTAAATCCCGGCCGCCGCCAGCACCGCCCAGGCCGACCGGAAATCGAGCGCGGGCGCCCCGAACCGGGCGCTCGCTTCATAGCGGGCAGCCAGATCGCCCAGCCGTCCGCCCAGCACGGCCAGCCGGTCGCGATATTCGGGCGCCATCATCGTCGCGGGGCTCAGCGCCTGCTCCGCCAGCCAGTCGGTCGGCAGGTAACAGCGGCCAACCCCGGCATCCTCGCCCACGTCGCGGGCGATATTGGCGAGCTGAAACGCCAGCCCGAGGTCGCAGGCGCGGTCGAGTGTCGCGTGATCATCGGGGGCAACCCCCATCACCACCACCATCATGCAGCCGACCACGCCCGCCACGTGATAACAATATCGGATCAGGTCGTCCTGCGTGGTTGGACGCCAGTCATCGGCATCCATCTGAAAGCCGGTGATCAGATCATGCGCCATATGGTGCGGCAACCGCGTTTCGGCGGCGACAAGGCGCAGCGCATCGAAAGCGGGATCACCCACCCAATGCCCCGCCAGTGCCGCCTCGGTCATCGCGCGCAGCCGGGTCAGCCGTTCCTGCGCATCGTCCAGCACGCGCATGCCGTGGCCATGGTCCTGCCCATCGGCCAGGTCGTCGCACGCCCGGCACCAGGCATAAAGCAACCAGGATCGTTCGCGGGTCGGCCGCGCGAAGAGCCGGCTGGCGGTCGCAAAACTGCGCGATCCGCGCACGATCGATTCGTGCGCCGTGGCAACAATGGCATCACGGCCCGGCAGCGCCGGCGATCGGGTCACAAGTCCTTGCTGCCAATCTGTCCGATGGTGGTGGCGGGAACGTGCGCCGCCATTTTGGCGAGCAACCCGTCCAGCGTCGTATCGACGATCATCAGCCCTTGATGCTGCGGGCGGATAAAGCCGACCGCGCCCATTTTGGCGGCAAAGGCGATCAGCAGATCATAAAAGCCGCCGGCATTGAGCAGCCCGACCGGCTTGGCATGATAGCCCAGCTGCGCCCAGCTCAGCGCTTCCCACAACTCATCCATCGTGCCAGTGCCCCCGGGCAAGGTGACAAAGCCGTCGGACAGGTCGGTAAAGGCCTGCTTGCGCTGGTGCATGGTGTCGCACACCTGCAGATCGGTCAGCCCGCGATGCGCGACTTCGGCATCGACCAGCGCCTGCGGGATGATGCCGATCACTTCGCCGCCCGCCGCCAGCGCCGAATCGGCAATCGCCCCCATCAGCCCCAGCCGCCCGCCGCCATAGACGACGCCGATGCCGCGTTCGGCCAATGTCCGCCCGACAAGCCGCGCGGTCTCCATATAGATCGGGTCAGCAGGGGTTGCCGATCCGCAATAAATGGCGAGGCGCTTTATCAATTTATTTCTCCGCTTCGGCACACCGCGCCTGACACGACATTGATCACCGATCCTCCTCCAGCATCAGCTTGGCGGTTGCCTTGGCGCTGCCGACCACGCCCGGAATCCCCGCGCCCGGATGGGTGCCCGCGCCGACAAAGAACAGGTTGGGGATCTGATCGTCGCGGTTGTGGACGCGGAAATAGGCGCTTTGCAGCAGGGTCGGTTCCAGGCTGAACGCGCTGCCCAGATGCGCGTTCAGATCATGCGCGAAATCGGCCGGCGCATAATGGAATTTGGTGACGATCCGGTCGTGGATATCGGGGATCAGCCGCTTGCCGACTTCGTCGAGCATGCGCTTTTCCAGAATTGGCCCGGCTTCGGCCCAGTCGACCGGGAACTTGCCCTGATGCGGCACCGGCGCCAGCGCGTAAAAGGTCGAATGGCCTTCGGGCGCCATCGACGGATCGGTGATGGTCGGGTGGTGCAGATACAGCGAGAAATCCTCGCTCAGCACGCCGTGGTTATAAATATCGTCGAGCAGCCCCTTATAGCGCGGCCCGAACAGGATCATGTGGTGCGGGATGCCGGGCCAATTGCCCTTCACGCCGAAATGGACAACGAACAGCGACGGCGAATATTTCTTGCGCTCCAGCCTGTTCCGGGTCCGCTGCGCGCAGCGCGATCCCTTCAGCAGATCGCGGTAGCTGTGGACGATATCGGCGTTGGACGCGACCGCGTCGCAATCAATATGCCAGCCGCTTTCAGTGGTCACGCCGGTGGCATGGTCGCCCAGCGTATCGATGGTCGCGACGGGATCGGCCAGCCGCACCTGCCCGCCCAGCCGTTCAAACTGGGTGACCATGCCGGCGACCAGCTTGTTGGTTCCCCCCTTGGCAAACCAGACGCCGCCGTCCTTTTCCAGCTTGTGGATCAGGGCATAAATGGCGCTGGTGGTCATCGGGTTGCCGCCGACCAGCAAGGTGTGGAACGATAAAGCTTCGCGCAGCTTGGGGCTTTTTACAAAGCTCGATACGATCGAATAGACGCTGCGCCATGCCTGGTATTTGGCCAGCGCCGGCGCGGCCTTCAGCATCGATGCAAAGTCCAGGAAGGCGGCATCGCCCAGCTTTACATAGCCTTCTTCATACACGCCCGCCGCATATTCCAGAAAGCGGCGATAGCCATCGACATCGGCGGGGTCGAGCTTGGCGATCTCGGCGGCCAGCTTGGGTTCGTCGTTCGAATAATCGAAATTGGTGCCATCGGGCCAGTTGAGCCGGTAAAACGGCATGACCGGCATCAGCGTCACGTCATCGGCCATGTCGCGGCCCGACAGGCTCCACAATTCCTTCAGGCAATCGGGATCGGTGATGACGGTCGGGCCGGCATCGAACACAAAGCCTTCCTTCTCCCAGACATAGGCGCGGCCGCCCGGCTTGTCCCGGCCTTCGATGATGGTTGTCTGCACGCCCGCCGATTGCAGGCGAATGGCAAGCGCGAGCCCGCCAAAGCCCGCGCCGATCACTACTGCCGTCTTCATGCAGGTTTGCTCCGAATGGCCTTGATGGCGCGGGAAATCGTAACGGGCGGCTTGCCCGTCAGGATGCGCGCCTGATCAAACATCGTGGTCTGCCCTGCATAGAATCGCCCGATCAGGGCCGGGTTGAGCGCGTAGAAGCGCTCAAGAATGCGATATCGATCGCCGGGCTCGCCCGCCCGGTACAGCATTTTGTCGAGCATGCGATAAAAGCCGCGCTTCTTCCAGCTTGCCTTGGCAAAGCGGTAAATCAGATCGTGCAGCGCTGCCCCCGACAAGTCGCTCGATCGTGCGATCAGCGATGCGGTGCGCACCGCATCGGGCAGCGAATAACCGGTGGTCGGGTGGAACAGGCCGGCCCGCATCCCGGCCTTGGCAACCTTGTTGCCGCCGCTGCGCCAATATTCCTCAAAATCGCCGCCCAGCGCGACGGGCAGCGATCCCTGTTCCTCGCGCAGAACGCGGGCGACTTTCCACCCCTTGGCGGCGGTATAGGCATCAACACGGTCGATCAGCGCCGGGCGGTCAATCTCGGGCGTGTCGGAATAATAGGTGTCTTCGACGAACAGGCGCTGCGCCGAAAAGGGCAAGGTGTAGACAAAGCGATAGCCGTCAATCTGGGGCACGGTGGCATCCATCACCACCGGCCGGGCGGCGTCGTGCGGTTCGGACAATTCATATTCGCGGCCGACAAATTTCTGCCAGCCCAGATCAAGCAACGACAAATCACCCGCGCCGCGGGCGTCGATAACGCCTTTGGCTTCAATCCGGTCGCCATCGGCCATCACCACGGCGGTCGGCGATGCGCCCAGCACCTTGGCGCGCAGCATGACGGCATGATCGGGCAGCGCGGCGCGCACCACCTGGTCCAGCCGTTCCGATTCAATCGAATAATAGCTGGCGGTCAGCGTCCGCGCGTGCGCGGGAAAGGCAATATCATAATCGGACCAGCCATAGCTGATCAGCGGGGCCACGATCCAGCGATCGGCGGGGGCGATATCGCTGGCAAAGAACGACCATAAATGGTTGCCGCCCAGCGACGGACCTCCTTCGATCAGCCGAATGTCAAGATCGGGGCGCGATTTGGCAAGCGCCAGCGCGATCAGGCCGCCCGCCAGCCCACCCCCGACAATCGCCAGGTCACAGGAAAGGTCATTTCTCATTGCGGGCGGGCCGCCAGACAGCGCATGGCTTGGCCTAGCCCATTTGCGCGGGAAGGCGAAACCCCCGTCGATAATTATTCGCGGGCAATTGTTGGCCGGCAATTGATCGCCGCCATTATTCATCATGACCAAGGCGCAAGACCGTTTCGTTCCTCAACACAATCGGCTAGGCGAGGCAGGATGAGTGCATTTATTGCCCCGGCCCCTTCCGCCCTGATGACCGCGCCTGCGTCCATATTATTGCCCGTATTGGTGTCTGCGCTCGCCATGACCGTGATTGTCGGTGTCCGCTATCTGGTGGTCAGCGGTGCGTTCGATATCGCGACACGGGTGCGGCATCCCGGCCTGTACAGCGGCATGACCCCGCAAATCCGCCAGGAAATCCTGTGGTCGCTGGCCAGTGCCGCGATTTACGGCCTGCCATCGGGCATCATCGCCTGGGGTTGGGCCAACCATGGCTGGACGCGAATTTACGCGAATATCGGCGATTTTCCGGTCTGGTACTGGCCATTATCGGTGCTGCTTTATCTGTTTGCGCATGACAGCTGGTTCTACTGGACGCACCGCCTGATGCATCGTCCGCGCTGGTTTCGCCTTGCTCACGCCGTGCATCATGCCAGTCGCCCGCCAACCGCATGGGCAGCCATGGCGTTTCATCCGATCGAAGCGCTGACCGGGGCGATAGTTATTCCGTTACTTGTTTTTATTATACCTGTACACGTCGCGGCATTGGCCGTTGTCTTGACGGTCATGACGGTCATGGGCGTGACCAATCATATGGGCTGGGAAATCTGGCCAAGGTTCATGTGGGGGGGGCCATTGGGAGAAGCGCTGATCACGGCGAGCCATCACCAACGGCATCATTCGGAGTACAGGTGCAATTATGGGTTATATTTTCGTTTCTGGGACCGCCTGTGCGGCACCGATCGGGGGATCGGCAGCTTCACCCATGGCGCGCCACGCGCACGTGGCCAAACGCCTGGCGGCAGGGTTGGTCGTCATGTCGCTGGCGTCGGCGCAGGCGCCGATTGCGACGCTGCACCTGTCGATTGACAAGCTGCGGTCCAAAAAGGGCGTTGTTCGCCTGTGCCTGACCGCTGATCCAAAGAATTTTCCGGGCTGTCTGGACGATGCGCATGCGCTGACGCGCACCGTTCCGGCGGGGAGCGGCGATATCAGCGTCGACGGCTTGCCGCACGGCGATTATGCCGCCGCCGTCATCCATGACGAGAACAACAATGCAAAGCTTGATACCTTTATGGGGATTCCCAAGGAAGGATTTGGCTTTTCGCGTAACCCGGCGATCCATTTCGCGCCGCCGCGCTTCACGGCGGCACGCTTCACCATCGCGGGCGATCATGAACAGCAAAATGTGACAATGCGCTATTTGCTCTAAATTCCTGCCGGCGCTAAGGATTTAGCGGGTCGGTTGGAGCGAAATGGGCGTGTGGGCGTTATGACAACGATGATGATCGATAAGCGCCGGATGGCGCCGCACCGCTGGATGGTCGCGCTGACCGTTATGTTTCTCGCCGGCCTTGCCGTCGCCGGTTCGGCCCAGGCGCAGGACAGGCCGGCTGATGCCGCCCCGGGCAGCGATGCCGACATTGCCGCAGATACGGCCGACCGTGATACCGTCTCGGTGGGGGGCGGCTTTGCCTATCTGCCCAGCTATGACGGATCGAACGATTATGTCGTGGTGCCGATTGCCGCCGTTCGTGGCCGCGTCTCGGGCTATGATTTCTCGACCCGCGGGACGCAGGCATCGGTGGATGTGTGGCGGAACGCCACCGGGCCGGGATATAATTTTCAGGTCGGGCCGGTGGTCAGCATCGATCTCAATCGCACCGGGCGGATCGTCGATCCGCAGGTCCGGGCGCTCGGCAAAAGGCGGCTGGCGGTGGATATTGGCGGCTATGTCGGCCTGTCAAAGACGGGGGTGATCACCAGCCGCTATGATACGCTGGGCGCGCGGATCAGCGTGGCGCAGGACGTGACCGGCGTGCACGGCAGTTACATCATCATCCCGTCGATCGATTATGGCACGCCGCTCAGCCGGCGCAGCTATGCCGGGCTGTCGCTGTCGGCGACGATTGTCGGGGATGGCTATGCCCGCACCTATTTCGCGGTTGATGCGCCCGGCAGCCTTGCCAGTGGCCTGCCGGTGTTCGCCAATCCCAAAGGCGGGTTGAAAAACCTGACCGCGACCGCGCTGTTCACGCGCTCGCTGACCGGCGATCTGCGCCACGGCCTTGGGATCTATGTCGGCGGATCATATAGCCGGCTGCAGGGCGATTTCGCACGCTCGCCGATCGTCAGCGTGGCCGGCAGCGCCAATCAGTGGCTGGGCGCGATCGGGCTTGGCTATACTTTCTGATCGACCCGTTCTAAACTGCGCGCATTCCCCGGGGGGACGCTGGCACGGCGTCTGAGAGGCGATCACGAGATCGCGACCCGCCGAACCTGATCCGGTTGAAACCGGCGGAGGGAGGGAGATGGCTTCGCATCCCGAAACCGTCCTCGCTCCGTAGCGAATGGAGCGAAGTGACATGGCCGACATCCCCGCCCGTACCGAAATTGGCGTGACCACCGGACCGATCCGCGGATCGCGCAAAGTCCATGTCGGCCCGCTGCGGGTGGCGATGCGCGAAATCATCCTTGAACCATCGTCGGGCGAGCCGCCGCTGCGCGTCTATGACACGTCGGGGCCGTACACCGATCCGGCCGCGTCGATCGACATTTCGGCGGGGCTGCCCGATTTGCGCCGCGACTGGATTCTCGCGCGCGGCGATGTCGAAAGCTATGACGCGCGGGAAATCCGGCCCGAGGATAACGGCCTGTCGGGCCCCGATCGGTCGGCGGGCGTGCCGCAATTCCCCAATGTGGTGAAGCGCCCGCTCAGGGCCAAGCCCGGCGCCAATGTCAGCCAGATGCACTATGCGCGCCGCGGCATCATCACGCCCGAGATGGAATATGTCGCCATTCGCGAAAATCTGGCGCGCGAAAAGTTGCGCGAGACGACTATCCGCGATGGCGAGTCCTTCGGCGCCAGCATTCCCGATCATGTAACCCCCGAATTCGTCCGTGATGAAGTCGCCCGTGGTCGCGCGATCATCCCGTCGAACATCAACCACCCCGAAAGCGAACCGATGGCGATCGGGCGCAACTTCCTCGTCAAGATCAACGCCAATATCGGCAACTCCGCCGTCGCCAGCGATGTGGCCAGCGAAGTCGACAAGATGGTCTGGTCGATCCGCTGGGGCGCCGACACGGTGATGGACCTGTCCACCGGCCGCAATATTCATGACACGCGCGAATGGATCATCCGCAATTCGCCCGTCCCGATCGGCACCGTCCCGATTTATCAGGCGCTCGAAAAGGTCGGCGGCGTCGCCGAAGACCTGACCTGGGAAATCTTTCGCGATACGCTGATCGAGCAGGCCGAGCAGGGGGTTGATTACTTCACCATCCATGCCGGCGTCCGCCTGGCCTATATCCCGATGACCGCCAGGCGCGTGACCGGCATCGTCAGCCGCGGCGGCAGCATCATGGCGAAATGGTGCCTCGCGCATCACAAGGAATCGTTCCTCTACGACCATTTTGATGACATTACCGAGATTATGAAGGCCTATGACATCGCCTATTCGCTGGGCGATGGCCTGCGCCCCGGCAGCATTGCCGACGCCAATGACGAAGCCCAGTTCAGCGAGCTCTATACGCTGGGCGAACTTACCCACCGCGCGTGGAAATCGGATGTGCAGGTGATGATCGAAGGCCCCGGCCATGTGCCGATGCACAAGATCAAGGAGAATATGGACAAGCAGCTCGAGGTGTGCGGCGAAGCGCCCTTCTACACGCTCGGGCCGCTCACCACCGATATCGCGCCGGGCTATGATCATATCACCAGCGGCATCGGTGCGGCGATGATCGGCTGGTACGGCACAGCGATGCTTTGCTATGTCACCCCCAAGGAACATCTTGGCCTGCCCGACCGCGACGATGTGAAGGTCGGCGTCGTCACCTACAAGCTCGCGGCCCATGCGGCGGATCTGGCCAAGGGCCACCCGGCCGCCCGGCTGCGCGACGATGCGCTCAGCCGTGCCCGCTTTGATTTCCGCTGGCGCGATCAGTTCAACCTCAGCCTCGATCCCGACACCGCCGAGCAATATCATGACCAGACGCTGCCTGCGGAAGGCGCCAAGACCGCGCATTTCTGCAGCATGTGCGGGCCGAAATTCTGCAGCATGAAGATCACCGCAGAAGTGCGAGAGTTCGCCGGCAAGCAGAACCAGGGCGTCGAAGGCTTCATCGCGACGGGCCCGACAGGCGCGGAGACGGCCGCCGCGAGCAAGGCCGCGGCGATCAAGGGCATGGAAGAGATGGCCGAAAAATACCGCGCGGGCGGCGATCTCTATATGCCCGCAAACCGCTGATCGTGGCGGCGGGGGCCTTTAAAGCGACCATCGCCGCCGCCGCGCTGGCCTTTTTGGCGGTGTTTGTGGCGGTGGTGATGCCACCGCTGATCGCCCATCCCGACATTGCCGGCGCCTTCGCGGCCGGGTTCGTCAATCCCTATGCCAGCGGCTATTCGGCCGACACGCTCGCCTGCTGGGTGATCCTGTCGGCGTGGATCCTGTACGAACGCCACACCCACGGCATCCGGCATGGCTGGGTGTGCATCGTGCTGGGCATGGTGCCGGGCGTCGCGGTGGGGTTCGCACTGTATTTGCTGATCAGGATACGGCGTGGGGTTGTGGGGTGAGCGACATATCGACCCCCCAGCGTTCGGCCCAGCGCGACAACCCATCTTCTTGTTATCCGTCCAGCAACCCTGCAATCGCCCGCGCGCCGTGGATGACGCGGACGATATCCACGCTCTCGGGCCCGATCCGGTACAGCACCAGATAATTGCCAATGGTCACGCTGCGCGCACCCGCGCCGATTTCGGGCCGGGCCGGGCCGCTTTCGGGATAGTCAGCGAGCCGTGCAACACCCGCTGCAATCCGCTCGATCACGCGCGTCGCAGCGGCGGGATTGTCGGCAGCGATGTGGAACCAGATGTCGTCGACGTCGCGAATCGCCTGCGGCAGGCGGCGTATGTTCAATCGCTGCCGCGCGACGCGTTCAGGCGTGCGCGCCCACGCAGTGCGATATCATCGGCATCGAAATTGCCATTGGTCGCTTCGCCGCTTGCTTCGCCTTGCGCCCATAATTTACGCAACGAGTTTAGCATATCCGCGCGCTCAAGCTGGGCACGCGACAGTGCGGCTTGTCCTGCTTCTGATGGCAAATCCTCGCGATCACGGAAACGACGCAGGCGTTCATCAGCGAGGTAGAAATCCTCAAGATCGTCCAGATGCGCCAATATCGCTTCACGCGCATAGAAAGTCTTGGTGCGCCCGGTTCGGGCGGCCAGCGCGTCCAGCCGCTTTTCGGTCTCGTCATCCAGCCGAACAGCCAGCATTTCGTCTCTCCTTGCTATACAGTTATAGCGCAAAGGCCTGGCTCGATCAATTATAACGCCGCTGGTGCGGAACGGGCATTGCCCGCGTCTCGCTCGGTCTGCGCCGCCTTCACGGCCGTCGGGGTAAATTGGGTCTGCCCGATCCGCCAGTGCCAGCATCCTGCCTGGCTCCGGACAACGCCCTCACCCACGTCGCGCGCTCTCCCGTAACGCTACAGATGCTGTCCCGTGTCCATCGCGCCGTGCAGGATGCGCCGGATCGCCACGGCGTCTCCCTCGATTGCATAATAAATCCTGTGCCGCTGGCAGGCCAGCGAGCGCACCGGCGGCATAAGGCTCGGGTGCAGGCTCCCGGTTTCGGGATAGGCGATGAGCAGCCGAAACGCCTCCTCGATCGCGTCCAGATACGCGATCGCGCGATCGATGCCGAACTGTTCGATGCTATAGTCCCTGATATCCGCCAGATCGGCTTCGGCGCGGCGGCTTAGCTCAAGCCGCATCGGCGTGTCCGCCGCGCTCCCTCAATCCAACCCGCAACTCTTCCAGATAGGTAAAGGGATCGCGCTCGCTCACCCCCGAAGCACGCCCCGCGTCAATTGCCGCCTGCAATGCCTTCAGCTTTTCGGTATATTCACGGTCGCGGCGGACAAGATCGCGGACATAGTCGCTGGTGCTGCTGTAGCTTCCCTCGGCGACACGCGCCTCGGCCCAGCTCTTCAGCGCTTCGGTGATCGAGATGTTCATCTGTGCCATGACAGCACTTATACGATTTTGCGCTAAAACTGACAAGATTTGATGGCCCTCAATAATGATACCGGCACTGCGCCACCTGCAGCGTCTGTTCCTTGCCGGTCCCTGCCACCCGGTACACCAGCCGATGCTCCTGATTGATGCGCCGCGACCACCAGCCTGACAGGTTTCCACCAAGCGGTTCCGGCTTGCCGGTGCCGTTGAAGGGATGGCGGCGGCATTCCTCGATCAGGGTGTGGAGCGTATCGAGCATCTTGGCGTCATGCTCTTGCCAATGGCGGTAATCCTCCCACGCCGTCGGCCAGAATGCGACGTTCACGGGAAGGGCACGGTCTCTGCATCGCCAGCCTCGAACCCGCGCACCGCTTCCAGCAAACGCTCGGCGTTCCTGGGCGAGCGCAGCAGATACAGCGTCTCCTCGATCGACGCCCATTCGCTTGCTGAGACCAGCACCGCCCCTTCGCCGCGCTGCCGCGTGATCGCCAATGGCGCACGGTCAGCGACGACCTTATCGATCATCGACTTCAGATTTTCGCGGGCTTCGGAATAGGATACGGCTTGCATAAGAGGTATATGGACAAAACCCTGTCCAATGTCAATATAACGCCATGCCCCACCTCGCCCACATATCCCTCATCGTCCGCGACTATGACGAAGCGCTTGCCTATTATGTCGGCAAGCTCGGCTTCACGCTGGTTGAGGACACGTACCAGCCCGATCAGGACAAGCGCTGGGTCACCATCCGCCCGCCCGGCGCGCCGGACAACGCCACCACCATCCTCCTCGCCCGCGCTGCCACGCCCGAACAGGCGACGTTCATCGGCCATCAGGCGGGCGGCCGCGTCTTCCTGTTTCTGGCAACCGATGATTTCGCGCGGGATCACGCCGCCTACACGGCCGCCGGGGTCCATTGGGTGCGCCCGGCCGCCCGTCATGATTATGGCACCGTTGCGGTGTTCGCCGATCTTTACGGCAATCGGTGGGATCTGGTGCAATTTGGTCACGGCCAGCCTGACGGATAGCGCGATCCCCCCGGAAGGCGCCATCCCCGCCGGAAGGCATCATCACGCCCGCTCCCCGTCACGGCCCGGTAACAAAAGCCGCTTTCCTGCCAGCGGGATCACCGATAGTCTCTTCTCGCCTGATGGGGAGACGGCTGATGGTGCTTGGTCTGTCACTGCCTATGTTCACGCTGCTCCACAGCGCGATCAGCATCATCGCGATTGCCGCGGGGCTGATCTATTTCGTTTGGCTCGGGCTGCGGCGGCACTGGCTCGACGCCTTCAACAACCTGTTTCTGCTGTTTACCGCGCTGACCAGCATCACCGGATTCCTGTTTCCGCCCAAACCGATTGGCCCGCCCTTCATCTTTGGGGTGGTATCGCTGCTGTTGCTCGCGATCGCGCTGTTTGCGCTGTATCGCGGGCGGCTGGCGGGGGCATGGCGGCCCGCCTATCTGATCAGCGCGCTGCTTGCTCAGTGGCTCAACATGGTGGTGCTGGTGGTGCAGAGCTATCAGAAAATCCCCGCGCTGCACGCGTTCGCCCCGACCGGCGCCGAACCGCCCGTGCTGGCGACACAGGCGGCGGTGCTGCTGCTCGTGCTGCTGCTCGGCTGGCGGGTGTTGCGTCGCCGCGCGCACTGATCGGCCGACCGGGCCGCCGCCTGTCCTGCCAACCGACTGATCAAATGGGCATATCGCCATAGGGGGCAGCGCGTGTGCGGCAGCTTTTGCTGTCCTACACGCCCGCTTTATGATCCACCCTGGTGGATGGCAGACCGTCACCATCGCAACCGCGCCCTTGCCCCACCGGGTGACCGCGCCGCCGCAACCCCCGATATTGGCCTGACCGCCGACGATGCCGCGCTGGAGGATGATCCCGTCCTGCCGCCGCTCGATATCAACGGCTTTGATCCCGGCGAATTTGAATGGCGCCCGGTCCCGCGCCGGCCGCGCGCCGATGGCTGGACGCCCGATATCCAACGCAGCTTTATTCAGGCGCTCGCCGATACAGGGCTTGTCGATCATGCCGCGCGTGCGGTCGGCATGTCGGTGCAAAGCGCCTATCGGCTGCGCCGCGCGCCGGGCGGTGACAGTTTTTCGCGCGCCTGGGATGCGGCGCTGGCAGCAGCGGCGGGTCGCGTGCTCGATCTGGCGTTCAAGCGCGCGATCGAAGGCGAGGAAACGCCCGTTTTCGATCGCGACGGGTGCCGGGTTGGGGCGCGCTGGCGGACCAATGACCGGCTGACCATGTTCATCCTGCGCGCCTATATGCCCGACCGGTTTCGCCATGCGAACCGCGACGTGCGGGCGGCGGGGGAAGCGCCGCCACCCCCCGTCGTGCCGGTTGCCGAGGCGATTGCCGCGCTCAGCCCGGCGCCGCCCGCCGATCCGCACCGCCTGATCGCGCCCGACCGGCTGGGCGATATGGTGCACGACGCGCGCGCGCTGGCGGCATATTATGCCCGCTGCCCGGCGGATATCGACCGCGAACCCTATGTCGCGCCGGTGGTCGCGCCCGATCACCCCGCCGCCACGATCCGGGCGCTCACGCGCCGCGCCAAAGAGCGCCCGCCCGAGCTCTATCATGGCGAGGAGGAGGAATGACGGCGCGCGCCCGGCATCCCAGAAGGCGCGCGCGGATCTTGGGCGGGTTTGGGCGGAAGGGCATCGACCGGCCTTCCCAGCCAGCCTATCAACCAGCCTACCAATATGCCCACCAACCCGAGTATTCAGCCGATTTTGCCCTAACTTTTCCCTAACTTTCCGGCGGTTTTCCCGCAATGCTCCGGCGGGTGCCCCGGTGGCCGGGCGAGGCCGGGTTGGCGTGATCAGGCGGTTGCCGGCAGGGTCCAGTCGATCGGCGCGCGTCCCCGGTTCGCCAGAAAGGCATTGGCCTTGGAAAAATGCGCGCATCCCAGAAAGCCGTTATGCGCCGATAGCGGGCTGGGATGCGCGGCTTTCAGCACCAGATGGTGGCCGCCCGCCGCGACATCGGCGACGAAGGCGGCTTTTTTCTGGGCATAGCTGCCCCACAGCATGAACACGACCGGGTCGGGTTGTGCGGCGACCTGGGCAATCACCGCATCGGTAAAGCGTTCCCAGCCGCGGCCCTTGTGCGATGCTGGCTGTGCCAGCTCCACCGTCAGCACGCTGTTGAGGAGCAGTACACCCTGGCGCGCCCACGGCTCGAGACAGCCGTGGCGCGGCGGATCGATGCCCAGATCGCTGCTCAGCTCCTTATAGATATTGCCCAGGCTTGGCGGCGGGCGGACGCCCGGCGGGACCGAAAAGCACAGGCCGTGCGCCTGACCGGGGCCGTGATAGGGGTCCTGCCCCAGGATGACGACGCGGACCTGATCCAGCGGGGTCAGGTCAAGCGCGCGGAACCAATGGGCGGCGCGGGGGAAAATCTGCTTTCCGGCCGCCTTTTCGGCGAGCAGAAAGGCCTTGAGCGCGGCCATATAGGGCTGCTCAAACTCGTGCTGCAGCGGGGCCCGCCAGCTATCGTGGAGCTTGATCGTCTGTGCCGCCGCTACCATTGCGCGCTCCTGTCGGCGATCAGGATGGCGGTAGGGCAGGGGCGTCGTCAATGGCCGCTTGCGATGATCGGCGGGGGCTGGCGGGTGGTCGCGGCAAACCAGATGGCGACGACCAGCAGGGCGATCGCGAGGACCCGCCGGGTCGTCTGCGCGCGCTGCGGGCTGGCTAGGAAACGGTGCGCCTGCGCGGCGAGGGCGACGATCGTGACATGGATCAGGCTGGCAACCGCCACGCTGATCGCCGTGAGCGTCAGGATCTGCGGCAGGGCGGGTACCAATGGGGTCACGAATTCGGGGAGCATCGCGACATAGAAAAGCGCGGCCTTGGGGTTGAGCAAATTTGTCGTCAGTCCGCGCAGCAAAAAGCGGGGCGACCGCCCATGGCTCCGCAGCTGGCCGGGGGATGGGTCTGCCGCGCCGCGCCAGCCGTCCCAGGCCAGCCAAAGCAGATAGGCGATCCCCGCCCAGCGCAGCAGGCTCCACGCCAGCGGGCTGCGGGTCAGCACCTCGGCAAGGCCCAGCGCGGCGGCGACCCCGACCAGGCTCAGGCCCAGCGCCACACCGATCACGGCCTGCAGGCCGGCTCGCCGCCCCTCGGTCAGCGTCAGCGTCGCCAGATAGGCCATGTTGGGCCCCGGCGTCGCCTCGATCAGCAAGACCATGGCCAGAAAGGCGAGCAGGCTGGAAAGGTTGGGCAGGCTGGAAAGGCCGGGCAAGGGTGCAACGGGGGGAAGGGCAAACAGCAGCGCCATCGTCGGGGCCGGCGGCGGTCAGCGCTTTTTGACGAACTCGGCGCGCAGGACGAGGCCCTTGATGCCGTCAAATTTGCAGTCGATTTCCTGTGCGTCGCGGCCTTCGGCGGGGTCGGGCAACCGGATCGATCTGATCAACGTGCCCCGTTTCAGCGTCTGTCCGGCGCCCTTGACGGTCAGGTCCTTGATCAGGGTAACCTGATCGCCATCGGACAACAGATTGCCGACCGCGTCGCGGATTTCCGGGCGGTCGGCCTGGTGCAGGATCATGGCCGCGTCGGCGGCGCTGATCCACTCTCCGCTCGCCTCGTCATAGACAAAGCTGTCATCCTCACCCATGCCGCGCCCCTATTTGATGGTAACAATACCGACGGGATTGCCCTTGGTCGACGGGTTGGCGGCGTTGGTCTTGACCTTTTCGGCCTTGGGCTTGCGGACTTCGCGGTTCGACTTCTTCTGGCCCTTGGCCATGGCTGGATCCCCTGCAGAGCGGAACGCTCACGCTCTCTTAGGCCCGATCGGCCAAATCGACTGCATCAATTCGTCATGGGGATAAGTTGGGTTCGCGGTCGGGGGTACAGGCCGGGGGCACAGGTCGGGGGGAGGGGCAGCTGCAGGGGCGGCCGCTATTGCCGGCCACGGCCGATCAGGCCGTTATGCGATGCTGTTCAACCAGCCAAGGCGGGGTTGAACAGCATTACCTGGCTAACCAGCGCGACGGTCGTCAAGGCAAAGGCGACCAGCCCGATGGCAACGGATTTCAACGGCGTCATTTGAAAGCTCCTGGGAATGTCGGCAGCAGGTGATCCTGCCGGTTATGCAACCGGCAGGATTGAGGTGGCGGCACCCAGCATCAGGCTGGCAAACATCGCCGAAATGACGAGCGACGTGGCAATGCGTGGCAGCGATTCAAAACGTACAAACATGATCAATCTCCCTATTCGTGGCGCTGGCGGACGATCCGGTCAGCGATGCCCACAGGATTGCAGGGAGCGTGCCAAGTCTATAAGTATCTGAATATACACGTTAATTTGGTTTCGTTACGGCCGGGATGGCTCATAACACCACATTATCGCGGAAATTTTGCCGAAATGTGGTAAAAAACACCAGGCCCTTGCTCAATCATGCATGATCTGATTGCGGCCATTGGTTTTCGCTTGGTACAAAAGCTGATCTGCGCGTTCAAATGCTGTATCGAGCTGCTCGCCCGCCGCGGCACATGTCAATCCAGCGGAGAAAGTCACCGCGCCCAGCGGCGCATCGGTTTCGCGTAACCGGTACCGCTTGTTAGCGACCGTCTCGCGCGCTTCTTCGATGAGCGCGCGAGCCTCGTCAGCGCTAATGCCGGTGAACAGCAAGGCAAATTCTTCGCCGCCATAGCGTGCGACGATATGGTCCCTGCACTGCGCGGAAAGGACTTCGCCGATTGCCTTCAACACCCGGTCGCCAACCGCATGGCCGAAATTGTCGTTGACCAGCTTGAACCGATCAATGTCACAGATGGCAACGCATTGCCGGATTCCCGATGCAAGGTTGGTCGCAAACCCCTCTTCGAACACGCGGCGGTTGGCCAACCCGGTGAGTGGGTCGCGGCGGGCATCATCGCGCGCTTCTTCCAGTTGGTGGCGCAGTTCCGCCGCTTCCCGCGTAGCGGCTTCCAGCCGATCTTCGGTCGCGCGCACCCGGTCCACCATCGCGCCCGTTATCTTGACGACTTCGGTCGCAACGCTACCGTCGATCTGTCGGATCGCCTCGCTGCTGGCCAATAGGTCGCGGCCAAAGTCGGTTGTTTCCGCGCGCACCGATTTTACCAGATCGGCAAAGCTCTCAACCTGAAGCTGCGTGCGCGCCACCAGCGTGTCATGCAGGACGCGGTTTTGCACTTCGGGCTCGGGGCGGGCGGCCTCTCCGCCCAGGGCGACAATGTCTTTCCGGGTCAGACGAATGCCGCCCTCGGTCATGGCGCGTACCGCGGCGGCGACCGGACCATCCGGCGTGGTCACAACCCGATAGGCAAATTCGTAATTGACCGGATCCGCTCCCAACCGGTGTTCGGTAAGAAAGGCTCCAACCTTATCGAATATCTCCATCACCTTATCGTCCAGCAATGTCATCGCTGCCCCAGCCCGCCTCACGTTGCCTCCCCATCAACGGGCGACACTGACGCCCGGCTAGGCGAACAAACCCGCCAATTGGGCGCATGTCCAGAGGCATCATTACCCGGTTGCGCGCCCCGGCTGGGCGGATCAACCCTTGCTGGCGCGAAGCCGGCGAACAGCGTCCAGCGTATTCTTGACGTGATCTGCAGCGTTTAGGTCGCTGTGGACGTAGAAAACCCTGCCATCGGGTGCGATGACGTAACTGGTGCGGTTGGTGATCATTCTCGTCTCGCCCTGTGCATTTTTGATCGGCAAAGCGACATCATAGGCCTTGATCACGGCCGGGCCGGCGCTGGCCACCGCAAATTGTCCTGCGCAGTCCTTGCTGGAAAAATCGGCCAGCTTGTCGACGGGATCGGCCGACATGCCGATGACGCTGGCACCGGCCTTGCGAAACTCCTCAATCGATTGCGCAAAGGCCCGCGCTTCGGCGCTGCATCCCGGCGTAAATGCAGCGGGAAAGAAATACAGCACCACTGGCCCTTTCTTCAGGGCATCGTTCAGGTGGACCGTGAAGATTTTGCCGGCAATCGCGCCGCGCGTCGTAAAATCCTGCGCCTTTGCACCCTCTTTCAACGCTGCCTCGGCAGGCATGGAGGTCAGGAGGGCCAAAGCCACTATTGCAAGTGCGCGCATCAATCTTCTCCAAATAAGTCCTTGGTTCTTAAGGCCGCTACCCTCTTGCGGCCAATACCACCCTTTGGGGCCCGTCTTCGATCAGCGCGTCAAGGAAATACCGATCCGCGCACGGGTTTCTTCGCGATTATAATCGATCAGCTGCTCGCCAAAGCCGGTAAAAGCCTGGCCGAATAGATAGACCCCCGCATTGCGGGCGCCGAAGCTTTTGAGCGGATAGGAGAGAAAAAACTCGCTGCCACCCTTGCCGGTCGCAGGATTACCTCGGGCAAATAGGGAAAATTTTATCCCATCGCGCTGCTCGATCGACGCCGTAACCGCGGCATAGCCCCAAAAATCGTCGATATCCGGCGCCACGCCGTGATCACCGACATCATACCAGATTTGCGGGGTCAGATTGACCTGCCAGCGATGACCAAGGTCGATGCGCTTGTTCAGCTTCAGATAGAGCCGGTTCAGGTCAATCGAATCGGTGACACCACCACCGTTTGAATCATGACGATATCCCCCGGCAATCTGAAGCGTGGGCGTGATGGGCGCCTCCAGAAAGATTTCGGGACTATAAATGGTTGACCGGATCGGCCCCGAGCGATAGTTGACGCGCCAGAAAATCTGTTGGGTATAGGCAAAGCGCAGATGCGACAGGATATCCTTGCCGCCAAATGGCCTTACACCGACACTCAGCTGGAGCTTCGCGCCCGACGCGCCAGAGCCCCAGACCGCATAGTTTGGCTCATACGCATACAAGCTGCCAGCCAGGCTGCTCGAACGTCCCCGGGCGCTGGTCAGCGTCTGTTCTCCCGATGGATCGCCGGCAGCCTTGCTGTCCCCCGACGCGATATCGGCAGGATGCGGGGGCGCGGGCGATGCGGACGCGCTGTCAACCAACCGGTAGCGAAGTTTCACAAATCCGTGCGCTGCAATCGTTTCGGCGACTGGATTCGCCGGATCCAGCGCCAGCCTAAGGGGTGATCCGTCGCGCGCCACTGTGTCGATGGTCGCCGGCGCGATCAGCGCCCGCGCCGCGTCGCTATCGTTCAAAATGAAGATGGACACGCCATCCGCCGCGCTCGCCCGGGTTGCCGGCAAATCGACAATCGGGGCGATCTGGGCAGCAAGCGGCGCGCCAGCGGAGGCCAGCCAGGCAAGACACGGCGCTGCGGCCAGAGAGAAGAGTCGCATGACGATTGAGTGACAGCATTATGTTACGAAAAAGAGTCGCTCTGGCGAGGCTCGTACCGAACCGCTAGGACGGCGCCATGCGTGTGTCAGCCAACGATATCATCCTTGCCCAGCAGCTTGCCGATGCGGCCGGCGCTGCCATCACCCCGTACTTCCGCAATGCCCACGGGCTGGAAACCAAGAGCGACAATTCGCCTGTCACGCTCGCTGATCGCGCAGCCGAGGCCGCCATGCGTTCGTTGATCGAACGCGCCTTTCCCGACGATGCAATCGTTGGCGAAGAATATGGCGTCAAAGAAGGCAGGTCGGGCCGCGCCTGGGTGCTTGATCCGATCGACGGCACGCGCGCGTTCATTACCGGGCGGCCGATTTTCGGCACGCTGATCGCGTTGGTCATCGACGGCTGGCCGATGCTTGGTGTCATCGATCAGCCCATCCTGAAGGAACGCTGGATTGGCAGCATCGGCGAGCCGACCCGGTTCAACGGGCGGCCCGTCACGACCAAGCGCTGCGCCGATCTGGCCGGCGCCTTGCTGGCGACCACCTCGCCGGCGGCGTTCGACGATGGCCAGCTGCACGCGTTCGAACATCTCGATGCCGTTGTCCGGTCGACGGTGCTGGGCGGTGATTGCTATAATTACGGCCTTGTTGCCAGCGGCCATCTCGATATCGTTGTGGAAGCAAATTTGAAGGTGCACGATTTTGCCGCATTGGTGCCGGTTGTCGAAGGCGCGGGCGGTCGCATGTGCGACTGGGCGGGCGATCCGTTGACCGCAGACAGCGTTGGCGAGGTGATCGCTGCGGGCGATCCGGCGCGGATTGACGATATAGTTGAAGCGCTGCGCTGCCACGGGCATTGATGCTCCTGCTGCGCGCAGGGTTGCCTTTTGCGCGACTCCCCGTTATGCGCCGCGCCTTCCGCGAGTAAGAGGAACTGCCTGGCCGGTATGGGCTGCCATGGCCGTTCATAGATCGTCGCGCAATTTAAGGAGACGAAAATGCCCAAGCTCAAGACCAAGAGCGGTGTGAAGAAGCGCTTCAAAATCACCGCAACGGGCAAGATCAAGCATGGCGTCGCTGGTAAGCGCCACCGTCTGATCAGCCACAACGCCAAATATATCCGCCAGAATCGCGGCACCAAGGTGCTGTCGGATGCTGACACGGCAACCATTAAGGCCTGGGCGCCTTACGGTCTGCGTTGAGCCAGAAAAGGATATAGATCATGGCACGCGTCAAACGGGGTGTAACCACCCGCGCCAAGCACAAGAAGATTCTCGAACAAGCGAAGGGCTATTACGGCCGTCGCAAGAATACGATTCGTATCGCTCGCCAGGCCGTCGAAAAGGCTGGCCAATATGCGTACCGCGATCGCAAGGTCAAAAAGCGGTCGTTCCGCGGCCTGTGGATCCAGCGCATCAATGCCGGTGTCCGCGCCGAAGGGTTGACCTATTCGCAGTTCATGCACGGGCTGAAGCTTGCCGGCATCGAACTTGATCGCAAGGTGCTCGCCGATATCGCAATGCACGAAGGCGAGGCGTTTAGCAGCATCATTGCGCAGGCCAAGAACGCGCTCGGCTCTGCCGAGGGGGCGGCTCTGCCCCAGGCCGCCTGAGCGGACCCGAGCATAATTATCCATGGGGCGTCGGTGGCAACACCGGCGCCCTTTGTTTTTGGCGCGCATCCCGCTAGCAGGCGCGGGTAAAGGAACGGGTTGAATGACTGACATTGACCATTTGAGCGCCGACTTGCTCGGTCAGATCACAGCTGCGGGAACGCCCGACGCGATTGAGGCGATCCGCGTTGCTGCGCTCGGCAAATCCGGCAGCGTAACGGCGTTGCTCAAAACCCTTGGCGCCATGACTCCCGACCAGCGCCAGACACAAGGCCCTCGCATTCACGCCCTGCGAGAGGCTGTTACTGAAGCGCTGGCAACGTGTAAGGCGGCGCTCGACCGCGCGGTGCTCGACGCAAAGCTGGCAGCCGAAACGCTCGACATGACATTGCCGCCTCCCGTCAACCCGGTTGGCTCGGTTCATCCCGTCAGCCAGGTGATGGACGAACTCGCCGAAATCTTCGCCGATCTGGGCTTTGCCGTCGCAACGGGCCCGGAAATCGAAACCGACTGGTACAACTTCACCGCGCTCAACATTCCCGAAACCCACCCGGCCCGGGCAATGCACGATACTTTCTACCTGGCGGGCGACCATGACACGCCGATGGTGCTGCGGACGCACACCAGCCCCGTACAGATCAGGGCGATGCAGGCCGCAGGCGGGGACAAGCCGGTCTATATCATCGCCCCGGGCCGGACGTATCGATCGGATAGCGACGCAACGCATACGCCGATGTTCCACCAGGTCGAAGGCCTGGTCATCGACAAGGGCATCACGCTTGGCCATCTGAAATGGACGCTTGAGACGTTCCTAAAGGCATTTTTCGAACGCGATGATATCGTGCTTCGCCTGCGCCCGAGCTATTTTCCGTTTACCGAGCCATCGGCCGAAGTTGATGTTGGCTACACCATCCAGAACGGCAAGCGGGTGATTGGTGGCAGCGACCATTGGATGGAGGTGCTGGGCAGCGGCATGGTGCACCGCAAGGTTATTGCGGCGGGCGGCTATGATCCTGACCAATGGCAGGGCTTTGCCTTTGGTTGTGGGATCGACCGGCTGGCGATGCTCAAATACGGCATGGATGATCTTCGCGCCTTTTTTGACGGCGATGTCCGCTGGCTGAAGCATTACGGCTTTTCTGCGTTTGATGTGCCGACACTCAGCGGGGGAGTGGGGGCATGAAGTTCACGCTCAGCTGGCTCAAGGAGCATCTCGATACTGGCGCCGATCTCGACACGATCGTGCGCGCGCTGACGCGAATCGGACTGGAAGTCGAAGGCGTCGACCATCCGGGCGCCAAGCTTTCGGCATTCCGCGTCGCGCGGGTGCTGTCGGCCGATCGCCACCCACAGGCCGACAAGCTGCAAGTGTTGTCAGTCGATGCAGGCGATGGCCCGATGCAGGTCGTGTGCGGTGCACCCAATGCGCGCGCCGGGCTGGTGGGCGTGTTTGGCAGCCCGGGCGCGACGGTGCCGGCCAATGGCATGGTGTTGAAGGTCGCCGAAATCCGCGGCGTTGTCTCGAACGGGATGATGTGTTCGACGCGCGAGCTGGAACTGGGCGATGATCATGACGGCATTATCGAACTGCCCGCGGATGCGCCGATCGGTATGCCCTATCCCGACTATGCCAGGCTGAACGATCCGGTGATCGACGTGTCGATTACCCCCAACAGACAGGATTGTATGGGTGTGCGCGGCATCGCGCGCGATCTGGCGGCAGCGGGACTGGGCACGTTGAATCCGCTGAACGACGTGTATCGCATGGCATCAGGCTCGTTGGCGGGCGAAGGACCGGGACCCGATGTGCGCACGGATGATCCTGCCGGTTGTCCGGCATTCTATGCCCAGGCGGTGTCGGGGGTTACCAACGGCGCCTCCCCTGATTGGATGCAGTCGAAGCTGAAGGCGATCGGGCAAAAGCCGATTTCAGTGCTGGTCGACATTACCAATTTCGTGATGTTCGATCTCGGGCGCCCGCTGCACGTCTATGACCGCGCGAAGCTGGTCGGGGGGCTGGTTGCGCGCAAGGCGCATCGGGGAGAAAGCGTGGTCGCGCTGAATGGCAAGACCTATGCGCTCGACGAAACGATGACGGTCATCGCCGATGATGAAAAAGTACATGATATCGGCGGCATCATGGGCGGTGAGGAAACCGGTGTTTCGGACGAGACGACCGATGTCTTGATTGAATGCGCCTTTTTCGATCCCGATCACATCGCCCGGGCCGGCCAGAAGCTGATGCTGACCAGCGATGCCCGGCAACGGTTTGAGCGCGGTGTCGATCCGGCCTTTCTGGACGACGGTCTGGCGATCGCGACCTGGCTTGTTCTGGAACATTGCGGCGGCACGGCCAGCAGCGTCACGCGTGCCGGTACGCTGCCGGTGAGCGACAAGGTCATCAGCTTTGATCCCGCGCGCACGGCCACGCTGGGCGGGCTGGACGTGGCAGCCGACGAGCAGCGCGCGATTCTGACGCGGCTGGGCTTTGGTGTCAGCGACGACTGGCAGGTGGCGATACCCAGCTGGCGGCGTGATGTTGATGGCCCCGCCGACCTGGTTGAGGAAGTCGTTCGCATCGTCGGGATCGATCATGTCCCGGCAACCCCGCTGCCCCGCCAGCCCGGCGTCGCCGTCCCGACCGCAACGCCCGACCAGAAGCTCGAACGCCGAATTCGCCGGGCGGCCGCCGCGCATGGGCTGAACGAAGCAATCACATGGAGCTTTCTGTCCGACGCTGAGGCGGTGGTTTTCGGAGGCGGCGCGTGGACGCTCGCCAACCCGATCAGCGAAGATCTGAAGGTCATGCGGCCGTCGTTGCTGCCCGGGCTATTGTCGGCAGCGGCGCGCAATATGAAGCGCGGTGCAGACGGCGTGCGGTTGTTCGAAATTGGCCGCCGCTATCTGATCGATGCCGAGCGTCCGACCGTGGCGGTCGTGCTGACGGGCGATAAGCGCGCGCGCAGCTGGCAGGCGGGCAAGGCACAGGGCTTTGACGCCTTCGATGCCAAGGCCGAAGCGATCGCGCTGCTCGCAGAGGCAGGGGCGCCGGTCGATAACCTGCAGGTCTTTGGGGTTGACGGGATCAGCGCGGCAGATGCCTGGCATCCTGGTCAGTCGGGGACGCTGCGGCTGGGGCCCAAGACGGTTCTCGCCACCTTTGGCATGCTGCATCCGCTCACCGTCAAGGCATTTGATCTCGACGGCGCGGTTGCCGCGGTTGAGCTGTATCTTGACGCCATCCCCATCAAGCGGTCGTCGGGGTTCATGCGGACCGCCTATGCCCCGCCAGCCCTGCAGGCCGTGAAGCGTGATTTCGCTTTTCTGGTCCCCGCTGACCTCGCGGGCGATACCCTTGTCCGTGCGGTCCGCGGCGCGGACAAAGCGGCGATCCTTGGCGCCCGCTTGTTCGACGTGTTCGAACGCGACGGCCGCACGTCAATGGCCGTCGAGGTGACGCTGCAACCGGGGGAGAAAAGCTTCACCGACGAAGAGCTGAAAGCAATCGCTGACAAGATCGTGGCTGCCGCGGCCAAATTGGGGGCAAGCCTGCGTGGCTGACTGGGTTGAAATCCGCTCGGGCGATCTGTCCGCGGCTATCAACCCGATGGGGGCCGAGCTCTCATCGCTCAGAGATGCCGACGGCCGCGAATTGATGACCGATGCCGATCCGGCATTTTGGCGCGGCCGGGCACCGATCTTGTTTCCGATTGTCGGACGACTGAACGACGATGTGCTGTGGCTGGACGGGGCGTCCTACATTCTTGAGAAGCACGGCTTTGCGCGGCGATCGGTCTTTGATGCCGTGGATGTGACGCCCAGCAGCGCGCGGTTTCGGATGACCGATAATGTCGCCACGCGCGCAGCCTTTCCCTTCCCGTTCCTGCTTGAAATCGGCTTTTCGGTCGAGCGCGCGACGCTCACGATGGCGGCAAAAATCGGCAATACCGGCGATGCCATCATGCCGGCCAGCTTTGGCTGGCATCCCGCCTTTGCCTGGCCCTTGCCTTATGGATTGCCGCGCGAAGACCACCGGATCATCTTCGCAGCCGATGAGCCCGGCATGCTCCGTGGCCTTAACCCGGCCGGCTTGATTGCCGAAGATCGGCCAACGCCCGTATCGGGCAGGACGCTTGGACTGGCTGACGGGCTCTTCGAGAACGACGCGCTTATCTGGGACCCGGTGGCATCACGCGCCCTGCGCTATGGGGCAGAAACCGGCCCGCAGCTGGACATCGCCTTTCCGGAGACGCCAAGGCTGGGCATCTGGACCAAGCCGGGTGCCCATTTTGTTTGTGTGGAGCCGTGGCACGGCGTTGCCGACAGCGTCGGCTACGGCGGCGACTTTTTTGACAAGCCGGGCGTGTTCCAGGTTGCACCCGGCGCCACGTGGCAATGCGAGATGCGCGTGACGCTGACGGCTTGAGCCGCTAAGGGCGCGCAGATGACCATGATCTCTGACCGCCGTACCTTTGCAATTATCTCCCACCCCGATGCCGGCAAGACGACGCTTACCGAAAAGCTGCTGTACGTCGGCGGCGCCATTCATCTGGCTGGCGAGGTCAAGGCCCGCGGGCAAAATCGTCGCGCACGATCGGATTGGATGAAGATCGAGCAGCAGCGCGGCATCTCGGTCACGTCGTCGGTGATGACATTTGAAAAAGATGGGTTGACCTTCAACCTGCTCGACACGCCTGGGCATGAAGATTTCAGCGAAGACACGTATCGCACCTTAACGGCGGTGGATTCGGCCGTCATGGTCATCGATGCGGCGCGCGGGATTGAAGCGCAGACGCGAAAATTGTTCGAGGTCTGCCGGCTGCGGTCGGTACCGATCATCACCTTCATCAACAAGGTCGACCGCGAAGGCAAATCGCCCTTCGAGCTGCTCGATGAGATCGCCGACGTTCTGGCGCTCGATGTTTCGCCGATGAGCTGGCCGGTCGGGATGGGCGGTACCTTTGAAGGTGTGCTCGATCTTGCTACCAATCGGGTCAGCCGCCCGGATGGCGACAGTCGCACCTTTCAGGGTCGAAGCGATGCGGATCCGGTGTTGCCTGCCGCGGTTGCGGAGGAAATTGAGCTGATGCAGATCGGCTATGCGCCCTTTGATGCCGAGGCGTACCGTAACGGCGATCTGACGCCCGTTTACTTTGGGTCAGCGCTCAAGGATTTTGGCGTTATGGAGCTGATCGACGCGCTTGCCAGGCATGCGCCCGGCCCCCGAACCCAACCCGCCGAGCCGCAACCCGTCACGCCTGACAATGCCGAAGTGACCGGCTTTGTCTTCAAGGTCCAGGCCAATATGGATCCGCAGCACCGCGACCGGATCGCCTTCATGCGGCTATGTTCGGGCACGTTCAAACGCGGCATGAAACTGACGCCGACGGGGCACGGCAAGCCAATCGCCATCCATTCGCCGATCCTGTTCTTTGCGCAAAATCGCGAATTGGCGGATGAAGCCTTTCCCGGCGACATCATCGGAATACCCAATCATGGCACGCTCCGCGTCGGCGATACGCTGAGCGAAAAGGCGTCGATCCGGTTTACCGGCCTGCCCAATTTCGCGCCCGAAATTTTGCGGCGTGTGGCGTTGAAAGACCCGACCAAGACCAAGCAGCTTCGCAAGGCGCTGGACGATATGGCCGAAGAGGGCGTGACCCAGGTGTTTTACCCGGAGATCGGATCGAACTGGATTATCGGTGTGGTGGGACAGCTGCAGCTGGACGTTTTGCTGAGCCGACTGGAAGCCGAATATAAGGTCGATGCGGGGCTGGAGCCGTCCCCCTATGATACCGCACGCTGGGTGTCGGCTGACAACCCCGCTGATCTGAAGGGCTTTCTCGACCTCAACCGCGGTGCCATGGCTAAGGATCGCGACGACAACCCGGTCTTCCTCGCCAAATCGGCATGGGAAGTGGGCTATGTCGCCGATCGCTATCCCATGGTAAAATTCGCGGCAACGCGCGAGCGCTGAATTAACGGCTGCTCGTCGACGTCAATAAGTCCCGTGCCCGGACAGGGCGGGCGGGAAAATGTCCTGCTGGCGGTGGACCGATCGTTGGCGACGGCGCGGCGCGGTTACCCGGCGCCGCGCCGTTCCGTTCAGAATTTGACCTGCGCCGTAACCGTGATTTGGCGTGGGTTGCCGTAATAAGCGGTCAAAACGCCATCCGCGCCCAGCGTCGAGATATAATTGCCCGTGGCGGTGCGGACGAATGCGCCCGTATCGGGGTTCTGCCGCAGGAAATTATATCCCGAAACGATATAGCGTTTGTCGAACAAATTGCGGCCGTGCAGCCCGACCGAAAAGCTTTTGTTGATGGTCCACACCGCATTGGCATCAAACAGCGCAAAGCCGGGCTGATCGAGCAGCGGCGTCGGCAGTTCAAACTGTTGTGAATCGCCGCGGTACGAGACGGTTGAGCTCAGGTTCAGGTCGCCATCGCCGATCGGAATATCATAGCCAAGCGTCGCGCTGGCCGTCCAGTCGGGCGTATTTTGCACGCGGCGCCGGTCGGCGACCTGAAGTCCGCGCGAATCGATATAGGATTTATATTTGGCGTCGAGATACCCGACCGTCCATGCAAAGCTCAGCCTGTCGCCGCTCGTCGCCAGGCTCTTGGCAACGGTTGCATTGCCTTCGAATTCGATCCCTCGAATTTGCGCCTTGCCCGCATTGGTCGTGATTCCGGCAAATGTCTGGATGCCGCCGACAACGACGCCGACCGATCCTGGAATCTGGACATTGCGATAATCAGAATGGAATGCCGACAGGGCAATGTTGATGCGTCGATCGAACAGCGAAGCCTTGTAGCCGATCTCATAGGTCCGGACATCTTCAGGATCAAAGGACAGGAAGTTGAAAATATCGTCCTGATCGCCCTGCGCGCCGCCCCGGCCATTGCCGTTCAGATCGGGCGCTGCGGTCCCGACGCCGCGTGGATCGAAGCCACCGCCCTTAAAGCCCTCGGCATAGCTTGCGTAAAAGGTGTTATCCGGATTGGGTTTGAAGCTGATCGATACGCGCGGGGTGAATTGCTGAAAGCTTGCCCGCCCGCGGAAATCGGTCTGGCGAACAATTGGCGCCGATGTGCCCCCGAAAAAGGGCGAAGCGCCCAGATAGACGTTGCGCTGAATCTCCGACCGGCGATTGTCCCAGGTATATCGGCCGCCGGCAGACAGGCTTAGCTTCTCGTTGAAATCATAGGTAAAATCACCAAAAATGGCGACGGTATCGGTGCGCACATTGCCAAATGTCAGCGCGGTCACGGTGCCCGGCAAGCGGACGTCGAATACCGTCCGCGATTCGGCGTCGAGGAAATAGGCGCCAACCAGACCATTAAAGCCGCCGGAACTGATCAGAAACTGCACTTCCTGGCTCAACTGCGTATTGTTGTAGAAAGCAGGTACATCGACATCGACAGCAGGCAGTGCGTCAAAGTCGATCGGGGTCGCGCTGTCGTCCTTGCGATAGGCGGTGATGCTGCGAAAGGTCAGCCAGTCGGTCGGGTGAAATTCTCCAAAACCCGAAATCCCCCACGCTACAACATCCTGTCTGGGGCTGTTGAGCCCGCCCCGCGTATCAAAGACGTTCGCCAGCACCGGCGTCCCTGAAACAATACCGGGAATAAGACGGTGACCGCCGCGAGCATTGGTTGCGTCGTGCGTATAGTCACCGGTAATCCGGAAAAATGCCTCGCTGCTCGGCTCAATCTCAAGCGTGCCGCGCGCCGCCCAGATGTCCTTGTTGTAATTCTGTTCGCCCGTCGTCAGGTTGCGGCCGAAGCCATCGCGGCTGAGACGCGCCACCGCGCCGCCGATCTTTACCTTGTCACCAACCAACGGGACGCTGCCCGTGATCACGCCATCGGCCTGGTTATAGCTGCCATAGGCGCCGCGCAGCGTGGCCGTCGGCACGTCGGCGAGCCGCTTGGTGACATATTTGATCGCGCCGCCAATCGTGTTGCGGCCATATAGCGTTCCCTGCGGCCCGCGCAGTATTTCGATCCGCTCAACGTCATAAATATCGAGCACGGCTGCCTGCGGTCGGTTGAGGTAGACGTCGTCCAGATAGATGCCAACGCCCGGCTCAAAGCCGGCAACCGGGTCCTGTTGTCCGACACCACGAATGAACGCGGTCAGCGTGGAACTTGTCCCGCGCGATACCTCCAGCGTGACGTTGGGCGTCGAATTGGCAATATCGGTAATGTCCGCCGCGCCAGCCTGGTCGAGCTGTTTGCCGGAGAAACTGGTGATCGCAATGGGCGTATCGATCAGTCGTTCGTCACGGCGGCGGGCCGTCACCACAATATCGCCATTGTCGGTATTTGCTGCCGGTTCGGTTGCCGCGGCGACGGGGGCCTCCTGGGCGAGCGCGGGGGCACTCATCAGCGCCGACAAGGTGCCTCCCAGCATCAGAAGCGCGCGGACAGACATGAACTGGCGTGACATGATAATATTCTCCCCTGTTGACGACGGCGCTTCCCTCTGGCGGGGTGTACACCTGTTATTGGGGCGTATACTGAAACATGAACCGTGTTTCAACTTTGCGGAGAAAGGGGGCAAAAAATGTCGGTCGAGCGTGCTCGCGAAGCCACACCTTCCGCACCAGGTGCCGCGGCCAGCGATGGCAAAGCGCCGCGCACCGAGCGCGGCCGCCGCACCTTGCGCGCCATATTGGACGCGGCCGCGATCGAGTTCGGTGATCGGGGTTTTCATGAAACGTCGATCAGCGAGATCACGCGTCGTGCTGGCGTCGCGCTGGGGAGTTTCTATACCTATTTTGATTCGAAGGATGCGGTGTTTCGGGCGCTGGTCCGCGATATGTCAGACCAGGTCCGCGATCACGTGGCACCAGCGATCCGGGCCGCGCCGAGCCAGCTTGATGCCGAGCAGGCGGGATTGAAGAGCTTCATCGAGTTCGTGCGGGTCCACAAGGAGATCTACCGGATCATCGATGAAGCCGAATTTGTCGATCCCGACAGCTTTCGTCTGCACTATGCGACGACCGCTGACCGCATTGCACAGCGGCTGCAGGCCGCCGCTGCGCGCGGCGAAATTCGCGATGACGTCAACGAAATTCACGCCTGGGCGGTGATGGGAATGAATGTGTTTCTTGGACTGCGCTACGGCGTCTGGGGCGAGGACGTGACTCCCGAACACGTCTCAAAGGTAATCGGTGACATGCTTGCTCGCGGGATTGCGTCTCGCTGAACGGACCACGCTGGCGCCGCCCAATCGCAGATTTCACGTTGATCGCTGCCGGAACCGATGATGGCCACGTTGCACCGTCTCTGCCAACCACGCACCAGCTTGGTGTTGCGTTCAACCGACTCTCAGCACCACCATCAACTTATCGGCAGCGCCGCTGATTCCGATCACGCCGCGGCCGCCCGATCAGCCTCCAGCGCGGCGGCGAGCAAATCGCGGATCGACTGCAGTATCGCCCTATCGATCGGCGGCCGATCCAATGCTGGCGTTACCGCTACGGGCAACGCTGCGGACGGATGATCGCCCGGCGCGCTGGCGCGCGCACGCCGGTCGTTGTTCAGAAGCGCCAACACGCCCCGAATGGTGTAACCGTCCTGGCTCAGCAGGCGGTGAATACGACGAACCAGTTCGACATCTTCCGGCCGATAATAACGGCGTCCGCCCGCTCGCTGGAGCGGGCGGAGCTGAGGGAAACGCGTTTCCCAGTACCGCAAGATATGCTGACGTACCCCTATTTCCTGCGACAACTCGCCGATCGTGCGATACGCACCGGCTGCTTTGTCGCTCATCGTTCGGGCAATCCCTGTCAGCCGGCCTTGACGATGCGCTCGCGCATCATCTGGCTCGCCCGAAAGGTCAGCACCCGGCGCGGCGCGATGGGTACTTCGATGCCCGTCTTGGGGTTGCGGCCGATGCGCTGACCCTTGTCGCGCAGAACAAAGGTCCCAAATCCCGAAATCTTGACGTTTTCGCCTTTAGCAAGCGCGTCGCACATGTTGTCGAGAATCTGCTCTACCAGCTTCGATGAATCCATCCGTGATAGGCCTACTTCCCGATGTAATGCGTCGGCCAGATCAGCCCGTGTCAATGTTCCCGCGTCAGCCATGCGTCCCTCCCAGTCGGCTTGGTGAAAGTGTCTTGTCAGCTATATGAAATAATCCGTTAACATACTGGTCGGCCGCTCCGAAAGCGAAATATGCGCCAAAAATCCCGGAATGATCCACGTACTCAGTATCGGATGAGCGCAGCGCCCCAGGTAAAGCCGCCGCCCATGGCTTCCAGCACGATCAGGTCACCGCGCTTGATCCGCCCGTCGCGCACCGCGGCATCAAGCGCGAGCGGGACCGAAGCAGCCGATGTATTGGCATGCTGGTCGACCGTAACAATAACCTTTTCAGGTGCCAGGCCCAGTTTTTTGGCGGTCGCGTCGAGTATCCGGGCATTTGCCTGGTGGGGGACGACCCAATCGATATCGTCTGCGCAATAGCCTGTTGCGGCCAGGGTTTCCTGCAGGACTGCCGCGAGGTTGACGACGGCGTGCCGAAATACTTCGCGCCCCTTCATTCTGACCTTGCCGACGGTCCCGGTTGTCGAGGGCCCACCATCCACATACAGCAAGTCATTATAGCGGCCATCGGCGTGCAGACGGGTGGCCAGGATTCCCCTGGCGGCATCGTCGGGACTGATCCGACCTTCGAGGATAATCGCCCCCGCGCCGTCCCCGAACAGCACGCATGTTGCGCGATCGTCCCAGTCAAGGATCCGGCTGAACGTCTCGGCGCCGATCACCAGCGCGCGCCGGGCGTTGCCACACCGGATCATGCTGTCCGCCACTTGCACGGCGTAAAGGAAACCCGAACACACGGCGGCAACGTCGAACGCAACACAATCGTTGATGCCCAGCGCGGATTGCACCTTGGTGGCGGTCGCCGGAAATGTCTGATCGGGCGTGGCGGTGGCCAGCACGATCAGGTCAATCGCGTCGGCGGTTATACCGGCGGCGGCCAATGCTGCCCGGGCCGCCTTGGTTGCAAGGGTTGCCGTGGTCTCACCTTCGCCAGCGATATGGCGAAAGCGAATGCCCGTCCGTTCAACAATCCATTCGTCTGATGTATCTATTTGCGCTGCCAGATCAGCGTTGGAAACCCGCCGTTCCGGCAGCGCCGATCCGGTTCCCATAATCTCTGCGCGGATCATGCCGCCGCTGCCTCGAAATTGCTCAAATCGTCGCTGATCCGGCGCGTCAACTCTTCGCGAACCAGTTTGGCTGCCACTTCAATGGCATGCGCCACACCAATTTCATTGGCACTGCCATGGCTTTTCACGACCACACCGTTCAGCCCAAGAAAAACCGCGCCATTGTGGTTGTTCGGGTCCAGATGATCGCGCAGCAGCTCAGTCGCCGGCCGCGAGATCAGGAAACCGATTTTTGACCGCAGCGAACTGCGAAAGGCGCGCTTGAGCAGATCGCCAACGAAGCGCGCCGTCCCTTCCGCTGTCTTCAGCGCGATATTTCCTGAAAAGCCGTCACAGACTATCACATCGGCGTCGCCCCGCGACAATTGGTTGCCCTCGACGAACCCGGTAAAGGACATCGGCAAATGCGTCGCCAACTTAAGCTGGGCAGCAGCATCGCGGATAATGTCTGTGCCTTTTAATTCTTCGGTGCCGATGTTCAGAAGCGCAACGCGTGGCGATTTCAGATCGAGCATCGTCCGCGCATAGGCAGCCCCCATGACCGCGAACTGCACCAGGTTGCGCGCATCGCAGTCGGTATTGGCACCCAGATCGAGCATGATGACATCGGTTGCGCCGAGCGACGGCATCATCGCCGCAAGCGCGGGGCGGTCGATGCCCGGCAAGGTGCGCAGCGACAATTTAGCCATGGCCATCAGCGCCCCGGTATTGCCCGACGACACGGCCGCCGCTGCTTCGCCCCGCTTCACCAGATCGACCGCGATGCCCATCGAGGTGGTTTTGGCGCGCCGGATCGCCTGGCTCGGTTTCTCGGTCGCGCTGACGATGTCGGGCGCGTGAACGATATCGGCATTCTGGCTAAGATTGGGGTGGTTTTTCAGCCCTGCGCTGATCGCTGCTTCGTCGCCGACCAGAATGAACTGCGTCCCTTCAAACCGACGGCGGGCATGAGCGACGCCTGCCAGCATGACCGCTAGCCCTTCGTCGCCGCCCATTGCGTCGACCGCAATGCGGGCGTTGATGGTCACGTGCCCCCCTTTTCCGGTCGGTTGGCGGATCAGCCTTCGACCGAAACGATCTCGCGACCGTTATAGTGGCCGCATGACGGACACAGATTGTGCGGACGCTTTAATTCGCCGCAGTTCGGGCATTCCTGGAATGCGTCGACCGACAGCGAATCATGGGAACGACGCATGCCGCGCTTGGACGGCGAAGTTTTTCTCTTGGGAACGGCCATTGCGGCACCTTAACTTTCAATGATTCTGTCAAAACTGCGATAATCCGGACAGCTGTGAAGCGCAACCGACGCCTGTTGGCAGAGCCTCCAGGCTGCGAATGGCCTCTCGCGGCCGGACCGAACGCGAAGCGCGGCGATATACCGATTTCGCGGGGCGTTGCAAGCTGCCAGCCTGCCATGCGATGGCGACCCGTCGAAATCATGCCAATCAAGGGGAGGAAAAGCCAATGTCGACGGTCCTGTTGCCGATCACGCTTGCGTCTGCGGGGGCTGCGGCCCTTATGAATGTCTGGATCGCCACCAGGGTCGGTGGCGCGCGGACCACTGCCAAGGTCAGTATTGGCGATGGCGGAAACGCGGCCCTCACTGCCCGGATGCGAGCGCACTCGAATTTCGTCGAATATACCCCCTTTGTGCTGATCCTGATTGGCCTGATCGAATATAATATCGGCAGCCCGGTGTGGCTGCAGATCGTCAGTGCCGTCTATCTGCTCGGCCGGGTTGCGCATCCATTGGGCATGGATGGCATGCGCCTTGCCCGGATGATCGGGACGATTACGACGCTGCTCATTCTGGCCGGGCTGGGTATCTATGCGGCGGCGCTGCCCTATATCGGCTCGTCAAAGGCGACGCCCACAGCCATCGAACTGGCCCCCGCAAAAGGGTAAGCGCCGATGGGGTCCGGCCGGGAGCCTAAACCGCCAGCACCGAATCGGCGACAAACGGGTTATGGCGACGTTCATGCCCAAAATTGCTCATCGGTCCATGCCCGGGGACGAAAGCAGTTTCGTCCCCCAACGGCCACAATCTTTGGGTAATGGCGTTGATCAGATCCTGGTGGTTGCCCATCGGGAAATCGGTTCGGCCGATCGACCCTTGAAACAGCACGTCGCCGACCATCGCCAGCGATGAGGCGGGATGATGGAAAACGACATGTCCGGGCGTGTGGCCCGGACAATGATAGACGTTGAGCGAGAGATTGCCGACGGTCACGGTGTCGCCTTGCTCCAGCCAGCGATCCGGCTCGAACGGCGCGCCGCGCACGCCGTAATTGCGGCCATCCTCGGCCAGCCGTGAAATCCAGAACCGGTCGGCTTCGTGGGGGCCTTCGATCGGCACGTCCAGTTCGGTCGCCAGCACACCGGCTTCACCGCAATGATCGATATGGCCATGCGTGATCAGAATCTTTTCGATGGTTACGCCGTGTTGCGCTGCTGCGGATTTTAAGCGCTCAAGATCTCCGCCGGGATCGACAAAGGCTCCCCGCATCGTCTCGGTACACCAGAACAAGGTGCAATTTTGCTGAAGCGGGGTAACCGGCACGATTGTCGCGCGCAGGGGGTGATCGACCATGTTTGTGATGTAGCGCTGCCCCAGACTCCCCGCAACCATCGATGCCCACAGTGTTCCGGGGTTGCCCGAAGCGGCTGGGCGCTGCATTGGCAACGCTACCATGCGGCTTGACGACGCGATCCCCCTTGTTCTGCTTGATGACGCGCGCGCTGGCGGGGCACCGGCGCGTCTCTATCGCTCGCCGGTACGGATCATCCGCGCCGATCGGATCGACGAGGTTATTCCCGCGCTCAACGCGCTGCGCTCTGGCCAGGCCGAGGGGCTGGAGGCAGCCGGCTTCCTTGCCTATGAAGCGGGCGCTGCTTTTGAGTCGCGGCTTGCGCAACGCGCTGATCCGGCGGGCCCGCTGCTCTGGTTCGGCTTGTTCGACGGGTACAGCAACATCACTGCCGAGGAAGTCGCGAACATGTTGCCCGCCGCCGAGGGGGCGTGGATCGGGCAACCGGAACCGGTTATCGCGCGCGAACGCTATGACGCGATGATGGCCGAAATCCTCGACCTCATTCGGGCCGGCGACATCTATCAGGCTAATCTCACTTTTCGGGCAAGGGTCCCGCTGATCGGCGACCCGCTCGCCGCTTATGCCCAATTGCGTGCGCGGTCGGGCGCGGGCTATGGCGCGATCGTGATGACGGGTCAGGAAACCTTGTTGTCGCTGTCACCGGAATTGTTTTTTGCGCTCGACGGCCGCACGTTGACCACCCGGCCGATGAAGGGAACCGCGCGGCGCGGCGCGACGATGGAAGCCGACCGAGCGCTGGTCGACGCGCTGTCAGCTGACACCAAGCAACGTGCTGAAAACCTGATGATTGTTGACCTGCTACGCAACGATCTTAGCCGGGTGGCGCGGCCTGGATCAGTCGCGGTGCCCGATCTGTTTGCGATCGAATCCTATCCGACGGTTCACCAGATGGTATCGACGATTACGGCACAGATCGACGACGGGCATGATGCTGTCGACGTGATTGCCGCCCTTTTCCCATGCGGGTCGATTACGGGCGCCCCCAAGATCCGCGCCATGGAAGTGATTGGCGATATTGAAGGGAACAACCCGCGTGGCGTCTACACTGGCGCCATCGGACGCATCGATGCCACCGGAGATGCGATGTTCAGCGTGGCAATCCGGACCCTGACACTGACCCCGGGGGATGACCACGCTGTCCTTGGGCTGGGGTCGGGAATTGTCGCCGACTCGCAAAGCGCGATGGAATGGGACGAATGCCTGACCAAGGCAGCTTTTCTGCGCGGCGCCGCTGGGCCCGATCTGATCGAGACAATGGCCTTTGATCCCCAACAAGGCATTACGCTGCTCGAACGGCATCTGGCGCGGATGAAGGATAGCGCGGCGCGTTTTGGGTATCGGTTTGATCGACATGAGGCGCGCAACGAATTGCAGGCAGCGACTTTTGCCCTCCGCGCGAACAGCACGGTTCGGCTGTTGCTGGCGCCAGGCGGCGCGATCGCGATCGAGACACGGGGAGCACCCCCTGTCGCGGTCCAGCCGGTCGACGTCGCCGTGCTGCCCCTCCCCGTCGATCCGCGCGATTTCCGGCTCCGCCACAAGACGAGTGACCGGGCGTTTTACGACACCGCCCGGCGCGCCACTGGCATGTTTGAGGTGGTGTTCACCGATCCCCAGGGACGGCTTACCGAAGGAAGCTTCACGTCGATCTTTGTCGAGCGCGCCAACGTGCTCGTTACGCCGCCGCTTGGGCTCGGTTTGCTTCCCGGTGTCCTGCGCGCCGAGCTGATTGAGTCAGGGCGGGCGGTCGAAGGCATATTGACCGTCGATGATCTCGCCGGCGGTTTCTGGATCGGCAATGCGCTACGTGGGCTGATAGCGGCCAGATTGCGCAGCTGAACGGTTGTGAAGACGCCGCGGCGCGGTTTATAGGCCGCGCCAGGCGTTCCTTTTCGATCAGGCGATCTAACATGCACCCATCTGCCGCCCTTGGCCGCATCAAGCCGTCTCCGACGCTGGCCATCACCAGCCGCGTGCTGGAGCTGAAGCGCGCCGGCGTCGATGTCATCGGCCTTGGTGCCGGCGAACCCGATTTCGACACGCCCGATTTCGTCAAGGAAGCGGCGATCAAGGCAATCCGCGACGGGCAGACCAAATATACCAATGTTGATGGGACAGCTGAATTGAAGGCGGCCATCGTCGCTAAATTCGCGCGCGACAATGGCCTGACCTACACGACCGATCAGGTAACGGTGAACGTGGGTGGCAAGCACACCTTGTTCAATGCGATAGTGGCAACGGTTGACCCGGGCGATGAAGTCATCGTCCCGGCGCCCTATTGGGTCAGCTATCCCGATGTGGTCCAATTCGCCGGTGGCACCCCGGTGTTTATTGCCGCTGGCGCCGATCAGGGCTACAAAATCACGCCTGACCAGCTGGAAGCGGCGATCACGCCGCGCACCAAATGGGTCATCCTCAATTCACCGTCCAACCCGACCGGCGCCGCCTATTCGGCCAATGAACTCCGGGCGCTTGGGGCAGTGATCGAGCGGCACCCACATGTCTGGGTGTTCGCGGACGATATGTATGAGCATATTTTATACGACGATTTCGAATTTGCCACGATCGCGCAGGTCTGCCCGTCGCTTTATGATCGGACGCTGACCGTCAATGGCTGCTCAAAGGCCTATGCGATGACAGGGTGGCGGATTGGATTTGCCGGCGGCGCAAGCTGGCTGATCAAGGCAATTTCCAAGCTCCAGTCACAATCGACGTCCAACCCTTGTTCGATTGCGCAGGCTGCCGCGGTCGCGGCGCTCAATGGGCCGCAGGACTTTCTGAAGGAACGATCGGCAGCGTTCCAGTCGCGCCGCGATCTCGTGGTATCGATGCTGAACCAGGCCAATGGCATTACCTGTCCCCGTCCGGAAGGCGCCTTCTATGTCTATCCCGAATTTTCGGCGCTGATCGGCAAGAAGACGCCGAAGGGCCTCGTGATTGACAGCGATGAGACCTTTGTCGGCTATTTGCTCGACGAGGCCAAGGTCGCGGCGGTCCAGGGTGCAGCCTTCGGCCTCTCGCCCGCGATGCGGATCAGCTATGCGACGTCCGATGATCTTTTGCGCAGCGCGTGTGAGCGCATCCAGACGGCGTGTGCCGCCGTATCTTGATGGCGGATCGGCGTCAGCGCCGGCAGCGTAGCATAGCTTTGCCGGTCCCAAGCCGTTATTGGGATTGAAACTATCGCTGCGCCACCGATCTGATGCGCATCCACCCCGTCATTGCCTCAGGCAAATGTAATGGGGAAATCGATCAGGGACGTAGGTAATGGTTCAGCTATTGAAATCGGCGCTGTTTTGGCAATTGGTTGGCGGCTTTGCGCTTGGCACAATCGGCATGGTGATGTTCGGCTCTCCCAACGGCGCGCACACGATCGCCAGTCTGCTTGGTGGTGTTGCGGGTACCGGCGGCTGATCCCGCCGCGTCGGCATTCAACCGATGCGGGTTTGCCAGCAGTGCCGGATTGGCGCACGCCGTGCCGCTGTAACCAATAGCCTCACGCTGACGTATCCACGGCTATCTGGTCTTTCGAAAGGATAGCGATGACGCGAACTCTTATTGCTTTTGCCGGGTTTACCGGACTTGCAGCGGTTGCCCTGTTCAGTGCCCCGGCAAGCGCTGAGCGTGCGGTGCCGATACCAGCCGCGCTCAAGGACGTACCAGCGACCAAAGGGCCACAGCTCGCAGTGCTCGCCGGCGGTTGTTTCTGGGGCATGGAAGCTGTTTTCGAGCACGTAAAGGGCGTCAAGTCAGTAACATCAGGCTATGCCGGCGGTACTGCCGCCACCGCCAATTACGACGACGTATCGAGCGAAACCACCAACCATGCCGAAGCGATCAGGATCGTCTATGATCCCGCACAGATCAGCTATGCGACGCTGTTGCGGGTATATTTTTCGGTTGCCCACAATCCAACCCAGCTGAACCGGCAGGGTCCTGACCAGGGGACGAGCTATCGCTCGGCGATCTTTGCGCAAAATCCCCAGCAAAGGGCTGTGGCGGCGGCGTATATTGCGCAATTGAGCAAGGCGCATGTCTTTCCTGCGCCAATTGTTACGCGGATCGAGACGGGCAAGTTCTTCGCGGCCGAGGATTATCATCAAAATTTCTTCGATCGGAACCCGTACCACCCCTATATCGTTCAGTGGGATAAGCCGAAGGTTGCGGCATTCCAGGCTGCCTTCAAGTCGATCGCCCGGTCCTAAATCTGCCGGGCATAACCCTGCGGCTCGCCTGGCCCTTCCCCCCGGGGCGGGGCGAGCCGATCAGGCCGCGCTGGCGCGCATCGAAATCGGGTAGCGCAACAGCTTTTGGTCAAGGGCAACCAGAGCCTCTGCGCTCGGACCCACCGCGCGCATGATTTCGGGATGATCGGCGTCCAATCCCCCGGTCAGCGCACCGAAGGCGGGCAGAATAAGCTTGTGCTCAGTCGCCACAAAGCATCGGCGGGCAACGTGGCGCCCCCGCAGTCGCAACCGCAGCTTGGGATGAAAATGCCCCGACATCTCGGGCCGTCGTTCGGCGCGGTCCGCTTCGTGCCGGAGCACGAGCCCATCGACGATCGCCTCTTGGACCAGTTGGCCGCCGCACTGGTGCGCGATCCGCGAACCCGCTGGACCAGGCGCCGGCGCACCAGCCTTCCGCTCGTGATCTGCATCATGGTTGCCGATGATCCAGGTCCAGCGCAGCTGCCCCGTCAACCATTGCAGCCTTGCGCGCGCATCGTCGGGCAAGCGATCGCACCCGTCTGCATCATGGAAGCTGTCGCCCAGACACCAGACTTCCTGGGCGTCGGTCCCGGCAATCACGGCTGCCAGATCGGCCAAGGTTGCGGCGCTGTCATAAGGGGGCAACATCTGGCCATGTTTGGCAAACCAGCTGGCCTTTTCGAAATGCAGGTCGGCGACGATCAACGCGCGACGCCTTGGCCAGTACACTGCCCCTACCGGCAGCGCGGCAAATTCCTGACCAGCGAACGAAAAGGGAACCATTTAGCCGCTATGCCGCGTTGTTTGCGTGCGTGCAACGTCTGGTGCAATGCAGCATTTGCACTTGCGATCCCGATGAAGAGGCGTAAAGCGCGCCGTCGTTTTTGATTGGACAGCCGGACAATGTTTTCGGTTACATCTGTGGCAGACCCCGTACCTCGGTCAGCCAAAACCATCTCCCTGCTGGCGCTTGGCGCCATCGGGGTCGTTTTTGGCGATATTGGCACCAGCCCGCTTTATGCCTTTCGCGAAGCGCTGAACCTCGCCGCTGGCGACGGTATCGTGCCCGATGAAATACTTGGTGTGCTGAGCTTGGCGATCTGGTCGCTGATGCTGGTCGTGACCGTGAAATATGTGCTCTTCCTGATGCGCGCCGATAATCAGGGCGAGGGTGGCGTGCTGGCGCTGACCGCGCTGGCGCGGCGCTCGATCGGCCGACAAACCGTGATTGCGGTTGTCCTTGGCGCGGCGGGTGCATCGCTTTTTTACGGCGATGCGATCATTACCCCGGCGCTTTCGGTGCTCTCGGCAATTGAGGGGCTCAAGACGATACCGGGTGCCGGACAGATTTTCGGCGAACCCGAAATCGTGACCATCACCATCGTCATTCTGGTCGCGTTGTTCATGATCCAGTCGCGCGGGACCGGCAGTGTGTCGGCGCTTTTCGGGCCGATCTGCGTCGTCTGGTTTCTGGCGATCGGCGGTCTGGGTCTTTTCCATATTCTCGACGAAGTATCGATTTTGCGGGCCTTGTCGCCCAGCTACGGCGTGGTGTTCCTGGCGACGCACGGGGTGCTTGGCCTGTTCGTGCTGGGGGCGGTGTTCCTGACCGTGACGGGCGCCGAAGCACTGACGGCGGACATGGGGCATTTCGGGCGATTGCCGATCCAGCTGGGTTGGTTTGCGCTCGTTTTTCCTGCCCTGACGCTCAACTATCTGGGGCAGGGCGCCTATGCGCTGAACGCGCTGGAGGTTGCTGCGGCGGCCCACCAACCCTTTGGCAATCAGGATTGGTTCTTTCTGATGGCGCCGGGCGCCCTTCGCGTGCCGCTGGTGATCATCGCAACGCTTGCGACAATCATCGCCAGCCAGGCCGTCATCACCGGCGCGTACTCGCTCACGCAGCAAGCAATCCAACTGGGTTTTCTGCCACGATTGCGGATCCGCCAGACATCGGCAAACCATGCGGGACAAATCTATCTGCCCTCGATCAACTGGCTGCTGCTCGCGGGCGTCCTGATACTGGTGGTGCAATTCCGCACCTCAACGTCGATGGCTGCGGCCTATGGCATTGCGGTAACCGGCACGATGGTGATTACCACCTGCCTTGCCTATATTGTCACCCGACATGTCTGGCATTGGGGCCGGTTGCGCGCGCTGGCGGTGATTCTGCCATTTCTTGCACTTGATCTGATATTTTTCGGCGCCAACATCCTGCGTGTCATCGAAGGCGGGTGGGTGCCGTTGGTGGTTGCCGCAGCGATCGGCTTGCTCATGTCGACCTGGATTCGGGGTAAGCGGATCGTAGGGGCGTTCGAGGCGCGGCAAAGCATCCCGCTGGCCGATCTTGCCGCGGCACTTGCCAAGCGCCCGCCCGAACGCGTCGAGGGAACGGCCGTGTTCCTGACCGCCAATCCCGCCAACACGCCAGGCGCGCTGCTCCACAATCTGAAGCACAACAAAGTGCTGCACGAGCGCAATCTGATCGTCACGGTGCGGACCGCCGATCGGCCCATGGTCAACACCGATGATCGCGCCACGATCGTTGCGATCGACGACAATTTTACCGCCGTTACCTTGACGTACGGCTTTATGGAAACGCCCGATGTGCCGCATGATCTGGGGCTTGCGGGCGGCGCAGGCCGGATCGCCACCGAAGGCAACAAGACGTCGTACTTCATCGGCCGCAACACGCTGAAGGCATCCGCCGAAGAAGGCATGCCATTGTGGCAAGACCGGATCTTTATGTTCCTGCAGCGCAACGCCAGCGACCCGACCGATTTCCTGCGGATTCCCCCGGGCAAAGTACTCGAGTTGGGCGAACAGGTAACGGTGTAGCTGCAGCGGCGCATCGGGCGGCCGGCGCGCCACCCTTGCCCACCTCGCCCGGGTGGGCTTGCGGAACGCTCAAACGCGCGCGCCCCAACACCTACCCCGCATAAACCTTGACCAGATCGTACAGATAATCGCGGCTGTCATAGAGCGATTTGATCCGGATGCGTTCGTTCAGGCCGTGCGTCCCATTGCCATCGGCGTCGATAAAAGTACCCGGCGCGCCATAAACAGGAATGCCGATCGCCTCCAGGAAGATACCGTCGGTTGCTCCGGTGGACATGATCGGCAGCACCGGAATGCCGGGAAAATGCTTGGCGGCGACCGCTTTCATGGGCGCGACGATTTTTGGGTCGAGCGACGGCGGAATGGCGGTTGGCCGGATCGGTGCATTCGCCGTCACCGTTACCTTTGGACCGGCAAGCGCCTGCAATTTTGCAAGCGTCGCGTCGACCGTCTCACCGGGAAAGATGCGGCAATTGACATTTGCCGTTGCCCGTTGGGGCAAGGCGTTTTCGGCATGACCCCCGGCCAATAATGTGGCGACGCATGTGGTTCGCAACGTCGAATGCATGGCCTTGTCGCGGCTGACAATCGCATCGGCGACCTTGTCGGTCGGGTCGGTAAGCAGCCGCTTGATTGCATCACCGAGCGGCGCCGGCGCGGCGGCGGCGCTGGCGGTAAAAAAGGCGCGGGTTGTGTCGGTGAACTTTACCGGAAATTCATAGCCCTGCACTGCCTTCAGCGCGTCGGCGAGCTGGTAGATGGCATTATCAGGCACCGGTTGCGAACTGTGCCCCCCCGGGTTGGTGACCGCAAAGGTAAAGTTTTGGGCGGCCTTTTCACCAACCTGAATTGCCAGCAATTGCCGCTTGCCCTGCGCGTCGATCCGCCCGCCGCCACCTTCGTTGAGCGCGAATTCGGCACTGATCAGGTCGGCCTTGTTCTGCGCCAGCCACTGCGCGCCATTGAACGCAAAAGTGGTTTCTTCACCGCAGGTCAGCGCGAGTTTGATCGTCCGCTTGGGCTTATAGCCTTCGGTCTTGTAGCGGATCATCGTATCCGCCCAGATTGAAGCCTGAGCCTTGTCGTCGACGGTCCCGCGCGCGTAATAATAATCGCCTTCGGTAATCAGCGTGAAGGGGTCGCGCACCCAATCTTCACGCTTGGCCTCGACCACGTCGAGATGGCCGAGCAACAGCATCGGCTTTGCCTTTTTATCGGTCCCCGCAAGAATGGCGACAATCCCGCCTTCGCGCGGATGATCGGCCACGCTGAAGTACGTAATATCGGTATCGGCATAGCCAGCCGCTTTCAGCCGCGCGCCAATTTGTTCGGCGGCCTTGGTGCAGCTGCCCGACGACAGGGTGGTATTGGTTTCAACCAGTTCCTTGTAGAGCTCGAAATAGGCTTTCTGATCGGGCCGATCCTGCGCAAGCGCGGGCGCGGCGATCGGCGCGCCGCCAGCGATTGCGGAACCGATCAAAGCTGTTGCCAGCCAGCGTGTCTTGCGCATCCCGATATCCCCCAAAGCCACCAACGATTTTGAATTGTCTTTAAAGGGGCATTTAGGGGCGAATGCAACGCCGTTTGATGCCGCTATCCTGCGTCGCGGGGTAAGGTCAGGCGCACTTCGCGATTGGCAAAATCAATCTCGACATGGCGGAATTGTTTTAGGGCATCCATGCCCAGCAACAGCGCGGGGCTATCATTCAGGCCCAGGCGCCGGAACGGCAGCGCATCTGAAAAGGCAACCGGCAGGTTCCGAAAAGTTACGTCGCCGATCCTCACTTCACCAATTTGGGTGTAATCAGCGGCCATCAGGCCGCCGGTCACGCCCGATAGCGCGATCGTCTGAATCGGCGCCTTGGCGCGGCCAGCGCTCTGGCGCAGCGCCAAATTACCCATGCTGACGACCGAACCGGTATCGAGCACCACGCGCACCCGCCGTCCGCGATAATAGGCATCGGTAACCACCAGCTGGCCCAGCAGGCTTTTCGCCTGCACGACGATTTCTCCCGGTTGGGGTACATAGCGACGGTGGCGTTTGGTGGATGGGCTGACCGCCATTGTGTTGGCATCGAAATCGATCAGCACGGCCTGATTCTTCAACGTGTCGATCCCCAGCAGGCCCAGGGCACCCAGATTTTCGGCCGAAATCATGGGCGCTTCGATCCGGGCCGCGCTGGTTCGGCTGACGTTGAGTGCCGGGATGATGACGGTGGTGACATCGCCCTGCCCGGTCATCCCGGTCACATGCACGTCACGCCCGCGTTCCAGCCCCAGCGTCATCGCAAGTTCACGCGAAATAACGGTGCGCTCTGCGCCGGTATCAATGGTGAAATGGTAGGGACCGGTGCTGCCGATCGTTACCGGCACCGTCAATCGGCCGGGTTGATCGGTGCCCAGCCCCAGGGTGTCCAGCCCCAATGTATCGGGCGCGGCGGTGGGAACGGGAGGCGTTGCGATCGGCACTTGATCATCGGCATGCGCCGACGCCGGGACGAACAGCGTGGCCGATGTCAGCATGGCGAGAGCAAGCGCGCGTCGCATCATGCGCCAATGATACGCCCTATAGCGGGGAGCAACAAGCCCGTCTCAATCGAGGCGCATGGCTTCCTGGGCCAGTGCCTCGGCTTCGATGAGAATGGCCTCGTCGGCGCTCGCGCCCGCCCGCACATTTTCGCGACCGATCATTACCAGCACCGGAACGGCCAAAGGGCTGACCCGGGACAGCCGGATATGCAACATGGTGTCCGCGGCCCGATCGAGCAGGTCGGCGAGCCGGCCGACATCGGTCATCTTCGCCCGCGCATCGGCCCAGGCAGCGTTTAGCAAGAGATGATCGGGCTCGTACCGGCGCAGGACATCGTAGATCAGGTCGGTTGAAAACGTCACTTGTTTGCCGGTCTTGCGCTTGCCGGGATGCTGACGCTCGACCAATCCGCCGATCACCGCGACTTCGCGGAACGCCCGGCGCAGCAAGTGCGAGCCCTGTACCCAGTCGACAAACTCATCTTCAAGAATGTCGGCCGAAAACAGCGCGGCAGGATCCGTGATCTCTTCCAGCCCATAGCAGGCCAGCGCATAATCATTGGCGACAAAGCCGATCGGCTTTAGCCCGAATGTCTCCATGCGCCGCGTCAGTAACATGCCAAGCGACTGATGCGCATTCCATCCTTCAAAGCTGTACGCCACCAGATGGTGGCGCCCTTCGTGCGGAAATGTTTCGACCAGCATTTGCCCGGGTCGGGGCAATTGCGAGCGAAGGGCCTGCACTTCAAGCCATTCGCGGACGTCATCGGGGAAGCGGTGCCACGCACTCGGCTCGGCCAGAAATCCGCGGACGCGTCGCGCAAGATTGGTGGTCAACGGCATGCGGGCGCCATTGTAGCTAGGGATGCGCGCGGGCCGCGCCGTCGCGCGGACCAGGATATCCTCGGTATCGACGCGCTCGACCTCCAGGCTCATGCCCGCAAAGAAGAACGTGTCGCGCGGCGACAGTGTCGCACCAAATCCTTCTTCCACCCGCCCCAGCGTCCGCCCATTTTTAAAGCGGACATTCAGCATCGTGGCTTCAACGATGATGCCAGCATTCAGGCGGTGCTGGGCGATGAATTTCGGATGGCTGACGCGCCAACTGCCGTCGGCGTCACGCACCAGGCGCTTGAACTTGTCATAGGCCTTCAGCGCATAACCGCCATCGCTGATGAAGTGCAGCACGCGGTCAAACATCTCTGCGGTCAATGCCGAATAGGGCAGTGCCGCGCGCACTTCGGTCAACAGGTCTTCGGCATGGAAAGGGGCCGCACAGGCACAGGCCATGATGTGCTGGGCCAATACATCAAGCGATCCTTCGCGGAAAATATCGGCATCCAGCTCGCCATCGGCGATTGCATCCAGCGCGGCGCGCGCTTCCAGATATTCAAAGCGATTGCCGGGCACGACGATGGCTTCGCTGGGTTCGTCAAGGCGATGGTTGGCGCGACCGATCCGCTGCAGCAAGCGCGACGCTCCCTTGGGCGCGCCCATCTGGATCACGCAATCGACATCACCCCAATCGATTCCCATGTCGAGACTGGCGGTGCATACCAATCCCCGCAATTTACCCATCGCCATCGCCGCTTCGACCTTGCGGCGCGCCTCCAGCCCCAGCGATCCGTGATGGATGCCAATCGGCAGTTGCATCGAGTTGGCCTTCCAAAGGTCCTGGAAGATCAGCTCGGCCAGCCCGCGTGTGTTGCAAAAGACCAAGGTGGTCTTGTGCGTTTCAATTTCGGCGATCACCTGTTCGGCCGCATAGCGCCCCGAATGGCCCGACCAAGGCACGCGTTCCTGCGGCAAAAGAATGGCGATGTCGGGATCGGCGCCGGGTTCGCCCCGCACGGTCCGCACCGTGTCGATATCGCCATGGGGGGCCAGCCAACCCCGATAGCCATCCGCATCGGCCACCGTGGCGGACAACGCGACCCGTCGTACCATGGGGGCAATGGCGTGTAACCGGGCCATGGCCAGTGACAGCAGGTCTCCGCGCTTGCCGGTGGCAAAGCCGTGAACCTCGTCGATGATGATGGTGCTGAGCCCGGCGAACATCAACAGGCTGTCAGGATAGCTGAGCAGCAGCGACAGCGATTCGGGCGTGGTCAGCAGAATATGTGGTGGCTTCACGCGCTGACGCACCTTGCGATCGTGCGGCGTGTCGCCGCTGCGGGTCTCCACGCGGATGCCGAGACCCATTTCCTCAACCGGGGTAATCAGGTTGCGCTGAACGTCGACTGCCAACGCCTTTAGCGGCGACACATAGAGTGTGTGCAGGCCTTCCGCCGGCGCCTCGATCAAGTCGGCAAGCGTTGGCAGAAATCCGGCCAGTGTCTTGCCGGCGCCCGTTGGGGCAACCAGCAGCGCGTGCTGCCCGGCGCGGGCGGCATCGAGCATTTCTAGCTGATGCCGTCGCGGCGCCCAGCCGCGGGCAGCGAACCAGTTGGTCAAGGGAGGCGGGAGCCGGTGCGTCACACTATCTATGTGGCGCGGGCAGCCGCCTTCGACCAGAGGGACTTACCAACGCAGAATCGTCTGCGGCCCTTTTAGGGGCCCTTCAGCAGCGGCAGGATACTGCCATAGTCGTCGGTCCAGACGGCCTGCCCGGGCCTTGTGGCGATCGCGCGCCATGATGCGGATCGGTCACTTGCCTGCAATCGCTCCATTACCGGCGCCGACCGGGTCATGGCCACCCAAAGCGAGGGCGCGGCGCGGTGTGCCGCCGCATTGGCATCGGGCTGATAGTCGCGCACCGCGACATGCCAGCCACCGGCGGCGCTGGCCGCGGCCAGAACGGGTTCCAGATCGACATATTTGTTGGAAATGTGGAACATCAGCAGGCCATCGGGACCAATGACGCGCGCATAACCGGCGATCGCTTCGCGGGTCAGCAGATGCATTGGAATTGCATCCGACGAAAAGGCATCGATTGCCAGCAGATCGCGCGATCCCGCCGTTGCCGCCGCCAGCGTCAGCCGCGCATCGCCGATTTCGATGGGCGCGTGCGGCAGGCAGCGCGACAAAAAGGTGAAGTCACGGGGATTGCGGGCAATCCGCGCGATTGCCGGGTCGATTTCATAGAAGCGCCAGTCCTGGCCGGGCTGTGCGTAACAGGCCAATGTTCCGGCCCCCAATCCCACCACGCCGATCCGCGCGCGCGGCCCGAACAGGGCAGGCGCGGCGCGCATCGCGATGCCGATGCCGGAAGGGCGCGCATAATAGCTGGTCGGATAGGTCGCAAAGCCAGGCGTTAGCAGCTGGATGCCGTGTGTGGTGGTGCCATGAACCAGAATCCGGGCTTGGCCCACGCCATTGCCGTTCTGGCCAACGGTGTAGATGCCAAAATAGCTGCGCGTGCGCGCATGATGTTCGATAGTACGAATGATGTTGCCCCAGCCGCCCAGTCCCAGGATCAGCGCGGCGAGGCACAGCGAGAATGTCAGCCGGTCACCAATGGCAAAGCAGGTAAGGAAGGCAATCGCGACCAGTGTCGGGATCATCAGCGCGACCGGCGGCATGCCAATCAATAATCCGCCGGCATAAAGCGATAGCAGAACCGCACCAAGCGGCACCCAACGGCGCTGGATGCCCGACAGCGCAGGCGCGTCCTTGCGCGGCGCCAAAAGCAGCGCGGCCGCGATAATCAGCAGCGGATATTCGTACAACCAGTCGAACAGCGCGGGCGCCAGCAGGGCGCAGAATACCCCGCCCGCGACGCCACCCACCGACAGGCATAGATAGAATTCGGTCAGCCGGGTCGCCCCCGGGCGCATCCGGTAAAGTTGGTGGTGCAGCGCGACCGACCCGATGAAAACAATCAGCAAGTCCCCGGCCATCATCACCCATAAATTGGCCAGAACGCCGCTGCCGGCGGCGGCGCCGGCGATGATCAGCACAATGGGGAAGGCGCGTGTTGCCATCGCCGCGACACGACCATCATCGACAAAGGCAACGGTGAAGCTGAGCAGGTATAGTCCGAGCGGCGCCACCCAGATGAGCGGGATCGCCAGGATGTCGGTGGTGATATGCGTCGTCGCCGCGAGGATCAGCCCCGATGGCACCGCTGCCGTCGCGATCCACAACAACCGCGTCGCCATGGTGGGCGATGGCACGGTGGGGCGGGCTGCCATGTGACTGGCGGCGATGCCGCTCGGCAATAAGAGCACACAACTGGCCACCAGCCCGCACAGCAAGGCAAAGCCGATGCTCCAGACCGCACTCTGCATGCCCAGCGACAACAGGGGTTCAAGCACGAGCGGGTAAGCGATCAGCCCGCTAAAACTGCCCAGATTTGATGCTGCGTACAGCGCATAGGGATTGGCGAGCGGTTCGCGCAGCGCAAACCATCGTTGCATGAGCGGGGCTTGCGCGGACACCACGAAAAACAACGGCCCGATCGATACGGTCAGCAGCCAGGGGACCCACAGGATCGGCGATGCATCGGCAGGGGGTGCCGTCTGACCAAGCGAAAGCGGCAGCCACAGGGCCGCCGCGGCAAACAGGCCAAGATGCAGCAACCCTTGCCAAACCGGTCGCAAGCGCCCGGCGGCATGGGCATAGGCGTAACCGCCGAGCAGCAACGCCTGATAGACCAGCATGGCGCTGTTCCAGACGGCGGGTGCGCCGCCAAGACGGGGCAGCGCCATGCGCGCGACCATGGGCTGCATCAAAAACAGCAGGAATGATCCGACAAAGACGGTTGCGACAAATACCGGTCTTGCCCAGGAGCGATGCTCGATCGAAAATGCCGTTGACGCCATGTTGCCCCCGAATGCGGTGGGCTCGGCTTGGCGGATTATGGTCAATAACTGGTTAAGACCGGGGTGGGGCAGCGCGCGTGCACCGCTGCATTCCGTGATCCGCGCTGACGATTGCATGGCCATGCGTCGCGCGTCGAAGCGGCAACCGGTCGGCAGGCCGCAATAGAGTTGCAGTTCAGGCCGTCAGCCCCCCATATCGCTGGTCATGGCTCAGCTCGGTGACTGGATCGATCCCCGCCCCGAAGGCATCTACATTCCGGCGGCGGATGTGTGGATCGACCCGTCGGTGCCCAAATCCCGGGTGCTGGTGACGCATGGGCATGCCGATCATGCCCGCGGCGGGCATGGCGCGGTATGGGCAACCGCCGAGACGCTGGCGATCATGGCAGCGCGCTATGGGCCGCAACCGGCGCATCCGGTTCGCTATGGTGGCGGTGTCGCTTTTGGGGATGTGGCCGTGCGCTTTGTCCCGGCGGGCCATGTGCTGGGTTCAGCGCAGATTGTGCTCGACTATCGCGGCGAAACCATTGTCGTGTCCGGCGATTATAAGCGGCGCGCCGATCCGACCTGTGCGCCCTTTGAGCCCGTTCGGTGCGATGTCTTCATCACCGAAGCGACCTTTGGCCTGCCCGTGTTTCGCCATCCCGATACCGGGGCCGAAATCGACAAGCTGATCGCGGCATTGCGGTCAAACCCCGATCGCTGCGTGCTGGTGGGGGCGTATGCACTGGGCAAGGCGCAACGAGTGATCCGCGAATTGCGCGACCGGGGCTTTGCCGATCCCATCTATCTTCACGGCGCGCTGCAACGACTGTGCGATCTGTATCAGGCGCACGGCGTCGATCTGGGAGAGCTCCGCCCAGCCAGCGAGGCGCCAAAGGCAGCGCTGATGGGTCGGCTCGTGGTAGCCCCGCCTTCCGCGCTGCAGGACCGCTGGTCGCGGCGGCTCCCGGACCCGATCACTGCCATGGCATCGGGGTGGATGCGGGTACGTCAACGCGCCGTGCAGCGCGGCGTAGAGCTGCCGCTGATTTTGTCTGACCATGCCGATTGGGACGAACTGACCCGGACGCTCACCGAAATCGCGCCGCGCGAGGTTTGGGTCACCCATGGCCGGGAGGACGCGCTGGTCCATTGGTGCCAAACGCACCAGATCAAGGCGCGGGCGCTGGCCCTGGCGGGCTATGAGGACGAAGATGATTAGGTCATAGACTCACAAAACTGGCTTGTCCGTTATCGCTCCAGAGTCTGTCATCATCCCTCTCCCGTTGGGAGAGGGTTGCGCAGACTTGACTCGCGCTTCTTCAGCGCGGGCCTAGTCGGAGCTGGGTGAGGGGATCGCCCTCTCGATGGCGCGGAACACCCTCATCCAACCTTCGCTAGGCAGCAGGCTGCCAAGCTGCGGTATCCTTCTCCCTTCAGGGAGAAGGGACAATGTCCCCTTCCCACCAAAGTCGGTCGCTCAGCCCCTGCGCCAATAGCGGTCGTTGATGGGTTTACGCCTTAACCGGCGACAGCGCTCCGTGGGGTTGGTGCGGTGACGATTTCATCGCCGAACAGCCACGCTTCTGCTTCCTTGGCGGTCCGGAAATAGGCAACGTCGCGTGACGCGGCCGCGCGCTGGAGCTGTAAGCGCGCAAGGGTAGAGGCATGAACAAAGGCGAGCTTTCGCGACCGGTGTGTCGGATCATCAAGCAGCCGTTGAAATGCGACAACCATTTCCTGCGACTGGATGCTCATACCGCTGACATCGTTGAGCGTGAGATGCTGATGCGGGCCGCATTTCAGCCGGGCATGGGCTTCGTTGCGCGCTTTGGTAAAGGCCGCAATTGCCTCGGGCCCAAAGAAGCCGCCCATCCGGATCATGACCAGGTCACGGGCGATGTCTACGTCGATGTCGAAATACGGTGCCATGGCGCATGAACTACGCCAGTGATTCTTGTCAATTTGCTAAAATGGCACCGGCGCGGGATTTTTCGGCACCTGCGCCGGCGCCGGCTCTGCTGCCCGTCAATGCCCTCAGGCTCCTTCGAGCGTCTTTTGCCGGCGCCGCTGGACGCTGCTGCCAATGCCCAGCGCTTCGCGATATTTGGCCACTGTGCGCCGCGCAATGTCGAATCCCTTTTCTTTCAGCAAATCGACCAGCGTGTCATCGGACAGAATGGCCCCGGCGTCTTCCGCCGCGATCAATGTCCTGATCGCATTCTTGACCGCTTCTGCCGACACGGCATCGCCACCGTCCGATGCCTGAATGGCGGATGTGAAGAAGTATTTCAGTTCATAAAGCCCGCGTTCGCACATCAGATATTTGTTGCTGGTCACGCGACTAACGGTGGATTCGTGCATCTCGATCACGTCCGCAACCTGACGTAGCGTCATGGGCTTGAGATGCGCGACACCGTACAGGAAAAAGGCTTCTTGTTGTTTGACGATTTCAGTGGCCACCCGGATGATCGTCCGCTGGCGCTGATCAAGCGCTTTGACCAGCCAGTTGGCGCTCGCCAGGCACTCGGTCAGCCATGCCTTTGATGCCTTGTTTTGCGGCCCCGTGGATAGCTCGGCGTAATAGCTGCGGTTCACCAGCAGACGTGGCAGCGTTGCCGAATTGATCTCGATCGCCCAGCCATCCTTGCGCCGGGCAACATAGATGTCGGGCACCACGGGCTGCGCGGGCTCGCCGCCATAACGGCAGCCGGGCTTGGGATCATAGTGGCGCAGTTCGCGGATCATGTCGGCCATGTCTTCGTCATCGACGCCGCAGAGCCGCTTCAATCGGGCAATGTCGCCCCGAGCCAGCAGATCAAGATTATCGATCAGCCGCGCCATGCAGGGGTCGTAACGATCCGCCTCCTTGGCTTGCAGGGCCAGGCATTCGGCCAGATCGCGCGCGCCGACCCCGGTTGGATCAAAGGTCTGGATAATCGCAAGGATTGACTCGACTCGCGCCAGCGGCACGCCCAGACGACCAGCGATTTCAATCAGTGGAGCGGTCAAATAGCCACAGTCATCGATCTGGTCGATCAGATGCGCGGCGATAAACATGTCGGCGCCCGATACCGCCGTGCCGGCCTGGGCCAGCAGATGGTCTGCCAGGGTCAGGCCGGTATCGGCAAAGCTGTCAAAATCAGGGCCATCCTCGCTCGCGGCGCTGCCCGCAGCGCCATTCAACCCCAGCGTACCGTCCATGCCGCCCGAATCCGCGGCACTATCATGATGAAAGGTCTCTGCCGAAAAATCGACATCAAGCGCGGCTTCACCGCTTTCGCCGGCGCCCATGATCAGCTCATCCGCGCTGGCCGGCTCGTCGCGCGGCGCAGGAGGCGAATCGGGTTCGGCGATGGGGCTATCGTCCTCTGGCGCGCCGGTCTCGAGCAGGGGGTTTTTTTCAATTTCCTCAGCGATGAACGCTTCGACTTCCAGATTTGACAGCGCCAGCAGGCGAATTGCCTGCTGGAGTTGCGGCGTCATCACCAGGGATTGCGACTGCCGCAGGTCGAGGCGCGGGGCCAGGCTCATCTAGGAACAAGCGCCCATGGCCATGCTGGCCACCGCGCGCATTGGCCTGGTCAGGCCCGGAAAAATGCGCATCGTGTCAAAGCGAGAAGCCCTCGCCCAGATAAAGCCGGCGAACATTGGTGTCGGCAACCAGATCGTCAGGCGATCCGGAAAAAAGCACGCGACCGTCATAAATGATATAAGCCCGGTCAACGATTTCCAGCGTTTCGCGGACATTATGGTCGGTGATGAGCACACCGATGCCACGTTGCTTCAGGTCCCGCACCAGATCCCGGATGTCGGCGATGGAAATCGGATCGATTCCGGCAAAGGGTTCGTCGAGAAGGATGATCGACGGATCAGCGGCCAGCGCGCGGGCAATTTCGGCGCGACGCCGTTCCCCGCCCGACAGCGCCAGCGCGGGGGCGTCACGCAGCCGTGCGAGCCCGAATTCGTCGAGCAGCTTTTCCAGCCGGCCGGCGCGGGCATCGGCATTCGGCTCTGACAGTTCGAGCACCGCCAGAATGTTGCCCTCAACCGACAGCCCGCGAAAGATCGACGTTTCCTGGGGCAGATAGCCCAGGCCCAGAATGGCCCGCCGATACATGGGCAATCCGGTGATATCGACGCCATCGAGCATGATCCGCCCGGAATCGGGTTTCACCAGGCCCATGACCGAGTAAAAGCATGTCGTCTTGCCGGCCCCATTGGGACCGAGCAGCCCGACAACCTCGCCGCGTCCCACCGACACCGATACATCCGCGAGCACAGGTCGCTTGTCATAGGATTTGGCGATCGACACGACCGACAAGCCACTCATCCCGGCGGTCTCTGCGAAGGGCTTAGCTGAAACGAGCGTACCGATATCGTCCATAACGCGTCATAGTCCCCGCCGGATGGGCTGCCGTGGCATTGGCCGGGGCAGTTTGGCAAGCTTTGTGCATGGTTATTGCCCGAGCTGATCCGCGGATGGAAGCCCTGTCGCGGCAATAGTTGCTAAAACAGTCTATTGGCTGCGCTTGGGTACCGAAAAACGACCCGTGACGCGACCGCTTGTCGTGGACGTGCCAGCGCCAGCTGGGCTGCCGCTGACCGATGACCCGTCGATAACGGCCTTGCCGGTGTCCAGATTGAGCGTCAGGCGACCGCCATTCACCACATTGTCGCCCTGCACCAAATTCACCGCCCCGATCATGGTGATCATCCGGCTATTAATGTCGTAGATGGCGTAATTGCTGCGGGCCCGCTGATCAGGTCTGCTGACTGTGACCCCGCCCGCCGCGTCGAGTCGCGACACCTCAGGCGATCCGTCGGTCACCTGACCGGTATAGGCGACGGTGACGCGGGCGGCATTCAGCGTCATTTCGGCCTGGGTGACGCGGACATTTCCCGACAAAATGGCGCGGTTGGCTTTGTCCTGCAGCTCGATATGATCGGCCCCGACATCGATTGGCGCATCGCGATCATGCCGCGTGTCGCCAACCGCGACGCTTGATCCCGCAGCGGCACATAATGCCCATATGGCCAGCGCGGCAGCACCAAAGACTCGACGATCGATCATGCCTGCTATTTCGCCCTTCGTGCGTTGATCCGCAAGCGCGCATTGCCTGTCAGCGTCACGGTGTGCTTCTCAAGATCGGCGCTCATATGCGCGGCGCTGAACGTGCCTTGCGGCACCGTGCCGGCCACCGGACCGTCGCTGGTGAGTTGCCGGCTTTGCAGGTCAACAGTTGCGGCGCTCGCGTCGAGTTTATACCCGTTGGCGGCCCGGAACTGGACCGGGCTGTCGATGGCGACTTGTTGCTTGCCCATATCATATTTGCCGTGATCGGCCCTTAATGTTGCCGGACCATCGGTCAGGCCAATCTGCGCAAACAGCTGATTAAGCTGGACAATTGCTTCGGTCGAGCTTTTTTGCACCGCCGAACCCGCGCTGAGCGAAAATGGTCGTCCCTTGTCATCCTCGCCGCGATAGACTGCCGACTGGAGGCGCATGCGTTCGCGCGCGACATCGACCTTGTTCTTGTCGAGGACAAAACTGACGTCGCCGCCGATCGTCAACGGCGCAACCACCAGGAAAGCCGTCAGAACCCCGATCAGCACGGGCAGGACAAGGCGGGCCCAGAAGATAACCGAATCGTGGCTGCTGCCGGGCGCTGCCCAGTGGCGTTGCTCGACACGGATCTGGGCGGCACTGTCAGACATGCGCGAAAATGTCGGTCTCTGGCCATCCTGCCAGGTCGAGCGCGGCGCGCGTCGGCAGGAAATCGAAACAGGCCTGTGCGATCGCGGTTCGCCCTTCGCGCGCGAGGCGAATGTTGAGTTCATCCATCAGCGCGTGGAGAAATCGTACATCTGATGCGGCGTAATCGCGCTGCGCTTCTGACAGGTCGGGGCCGCCCCAATCCGACGATTGCTGGGCCTTGGAAATATCCTGGCCAAGCAGCTCGCGCACCAATTCCTTCAATCCATGCCGATCGGTGTAGGTGCGCACCAGCCGCGAGGCGATTTTGGTGCAATAGACCGGCGCCGCTGTCACGCCCAGATAATGGCTGATCGCGGCAAGATCGAAGCGCGCAAAATGGAACAGCTTCAGGCGCGCGGGATCGGCAAGAATGGCGCGCAGATTGGGTGCTGCATAATCGCTGCCGGGCGCAAAGCGCACCAGATGCTCGTCGCCTCGCCCATCGGCAATCTGGACGACGCACAGCCGATCGCGCGGGGTAATCAGACCCATCGTTTCGGTATCGATGGCGATGGGGCCGTCGGCCAGGACGCCGGCAGGCAGGTCTTCTTCATGGAAATATACCGTCATGCCGATCGCCTAGCGGCGAATCGACATTTGCTCAATGGCTGGCGTCACGCGCCCGGTTGCGCTGTCGGGCCTTGCGGGCCAGAATATTCAACGTTTCCACACCGGCCGAAAAGGCCATCGCGGTGTAGATATAGCCCTTGGGCACATGGACACCAAAGCCATCAGCAATCAGGACGGCGCCAATCATCAACAAAAACCCCAGCGCCAGCATGACCACCGTGGGGTTGCGTTCGATAAAGTTGGCCAGTGGATCTGCGGCAACGAGCATCACGGCCACGGCGGCGATCACGGCCGCGATCATGATTGGCAGCTGATCGGTCATCCCGACCGCGGTCAGAATCGAATCGATCGAAAAAACCATGTCGAGCAGCAGGATCTGGATGATCGCCGACGCGAAGCTGAGCGTTGCTTTCCCCGCCGAGCCATGCTTGTCGAGCAACTCGCCCGATGCCTCGGGGTCCATGCTGTGGTGAATTTCCTTGGTCGCTTTCCAGACCAGAAACAGGCCGCCCGCGATCAGGATGATGTCGCGGGCCGACAGCGCGGTTTCAAAACTGGGCTCGCCATGCGGGCCGGGTGCGCCGGTCATCCCCAGGTTTATCAGCGGCGCCGTCAGCCCGACGATCCAGGCAATTGTCGACAGCAAACCGAGCCTAAGTCCCAGCGCCAGGCCGATTCCGACTCGGCGCGCGCGGGTGCGTTGCTCTGACGGTAGTTTGTTCGACAGGATCGAAATAAAGATGAGGTTGTCGATGCCGAGGACGACTTCGAGCACAATCAGGGTGATCAGCGCCGCCCATGCGGCAGGATCAGCAAGCAGTGAGATGATCGACATTTGCACAATGTGTGGCGCTTGTGTCGCACGACTGCAAGTATCCAACGCATCGTCCACGAACGACGACGAATTTATTCGCAGCCGGTTGGATTTTGGAGTATGTCGACCGTCAAGGCGCAAGCAATTAGGCGCCGGAAGACCTGCGTTTGTCGTCCAAGGCTCGGGTTCTTGCATGGTGTATGGGCGAACCGGGAAGACGAACAGGGCATGAGTTTTGATAAAGGGCGCCGCGGTGATCGTGGCGGACGTGGCCGGGACAAGCGTGACGGCTTCGGTGATGGTGGCTTCGAAGGTGGTGGCTTTGACAGCGGCTTCGGCGGCGGCAATCGTTTTGGCGGCGGCGGTGACCGATTTGGCGGCGGCGGCGGTGGCGATCGCTTTGGCGGTGGCGGCGGTGGCGGCTTCCGCGGCGGCGGCGGTGGTGGCGGCTTTGGTGGTGGCGCAGGCGGCGGTGGCCGCGGCATGCCGCCCCAGGTGGTTGGCGAAGGCACCGGCGTTGTAAAATTCTTCAATGCGCAAAAAGGCTTTGGCTTTGTCGTGCGTGATGACGGCGGTGAGGACGTGTTCGTGCACATCAGCGCGGTTGAGCAAGCCGGGCTTACCGGTCTGGCCGAAGGTCAGCCGCTGGGCTTTACGCTGGTCGATCGCGGGGGGCGCATTTCGGCGACCGACCTGAAAATCGATGGCGAACCAATGCCCGTTGAGGATCGTGGACCGCCGCGTGATCGCGATGCAGGACCGGGCGCCCCACGGGGAGCTGCAGGACCGCAACGTCAGTTGACGGGCGAAAAGGCCAGCGGAACGGTCAAGTTCTTCAACGCGATGAAGGGCTTTGGTTTTATCCAGCGCGACGACGGCCAGCCAGACGCGTTTGTGCATATTTCTGCAGTCGAACGCGCGGGTATGCCAACGCTCAACGAGGGCGACCGGCTCGAATTTGAGCTGGAAGTTGATCGTCGGGGCAAATATGCCGCCGTCAATCTGGCGCCGATGCAATAAGCCGATCCGGCTTTTGAACGATAGAAACCCGGTCGACAGCGATGTTGGCCGGGTTTTTGTTGGGGCATCGGTCAACAACCTGAGTATCGCGACCACGTGATATCCGCCTTTCGTCTTGCCGCTGCTGCGGATTTGCCGCGTATCCTTGATCTGGTTGATTCAGCCTATCGCGGGGGCCGCGCACGCGCGGGCTGGACGCATGAGGCCGATCTGATCGCCGGACCGCGGACTGATCTGGCAACATTGCACGCCATTCTGGCCGATCGCGCACAGCGGCTCATCGTCGCGCAGCGGGATAATAGCATCATCGGGTCGGTTGTGGTCGCGGACAGGGGTGACGGTGTTGCCTATCTCGGGATGCTGGCGGTGGACCCGCACCACCAGGCGCGTGGTGTCGGCCGAATGCTGATTAGTGAAGCAGAGCGACGCGCAGCCACCGATTTCCGGGCGATCCGTATCGAGATGACGGTCATTGGCAGGCGGACCGAACTGATCGCCTATTATCAGCGGCGCGGATATACCCTGACCGGCGAACGGCGTCCGTTTCCCTTTGAAGACCGATCGATTGGCGATCCGTTGACCGACGATCTGGACTTTGTCGTGCTGGCCCGGTCGCTTGCCATCGCCTGAGCGCTGCGGCGATCCGCTCGGCGCCGGACGGCGTGGCAAAGGTCGCTGGCCGCGCCGAACAATCACGCCTAGAGCGTTTTCAAGTCCGGTGGAAACACCCGAGGACACGGAAAACGCGGCAAGCCAAAAGCCTGGAGCGCCGGTGCTGAGTCAATCAACACCGACCGCGCTCCCGGCGACGCTATTGATCGTTCGGCACACTGGCGCGTTCAGGGGCATATGAAACTCAATATCCGCACCCAGCTAGATTACCGCTTCGCCGAGCCATCCGATCTGCTGTTGCAGGTCGAAGCCGCGGTGATCCCCGAACAACGCATTGATGACGCCTGGATCGGCCTGTCAGCCTGCGACAATTTCGCCCGTGTCGCGGCGCAGGACGGCATTGGGGAGCGTTTGTGGCTGCGGGTGGAGGAACGGCTGACCGTTGATTACCGGGCAACCGTGACGATCGATCGGCGATCGGTCGATTGGCGCGCGCTGGCAAAGATACCCTTGCACCAATTGCCGGCTGAGGCCGTCCAGTATCTGATGGCATCGCGTTATTGCTTCTCTGATCAGTTTGAAACCTTTGTGAAGTCCGAATTTGGCCAGCTCGAAGGCGGCGCGCAAATCCTCGCGATGCGCGACTGGATCGAAGCGCATGTCAGCTATGTGCCGGGGGTCAGCACATCAGACACCACGGCGCTTGATACCTTTGTACGACGACAGGGCATTTGTCGTGATTTCGCCCATGTCATGATCACGCTGGCACGCGCGGCTGGTGTTCCGGCGCGGATCGCCAGTGTCTACGCGCTCGGCGTCGAACCGCAGGACTTTCACGCGGTCGCAGAGATTTTTCTAAGCGGCGCCTGGCACCTGATCGATGCGACGGGCATGGCGCGTGACGGCGTGATGGCAACGATCGGCGTCGGGCGCGATGCCGCCGATGTCGCCTTTTTGACGGCCTATGGCGATGCCCGGCTGCACCATCAGTCGGTGTGGGTCGAAGCCGCAGCCTGATGCCTTTTCGCTAGCTGATCAGACGTTTCAGCCCGGCGACCGTATCCGCCTCTGTCGCTGGCTTGTCGGTTCTGATCCGGGCGATTCGCGGAAACCGCATCGCTACCCCCGATTTGTGCCTGCTCGAGGCATGGATTGAATCAAAAGCGACTTCCAGGACCAGGGTCTTTTCGACTTCGCGGACCGGACCGAAGCGACCGGTGGTATTGGTGCGGACAAAGCGGTCGAGAAATTTCAGCTCGTCGTCGGTGATTCCCGAATAGGCTTTGCCGACCGGCAATAACTGGCCATCATCGCTCCAGCAGCCAAAGGTATAATCGGAATAAAAGCTCGATCGCTTGCCCGACCCGCGCTGCGCATACATCATCACACAGTCCGCCGTCAGCGGATCGCGTTTCCATTTGTACCACAGGCCGACACGGCGGCCGCCGATATAGCTGCTGTCGCGACGCTTCAGCATGACGCCTTCGATCGCCGCGTCGCGTGCGCCCGCGCGAAGTTGCTCCAGCGCGCCAAAATCATTGGCCGCGATCAGCGGGCTGACATCAAAACGCCCGGCGTCGAGGGCGGCGGCAAATGTTTCCAGCCGGGCGCGGCGCGCGGACCACGGCAGAATACGCAGATCCTCTGTCCCGTCGAACAGGATATCGTAAAGACGGACAAAGGCAGGATAGTCGGCCAACATCTTTGCCGACACCGTCTTGCGACCCAGCCGTTGCTGGAGCGCGTTGAAACTGGCCGCGCCACCACCATTTTCCAGCGTGCCGCCCTGGATATCGCCTTTGACCATCAATTCACCGTCGACCACGCCGGTGCCGGTAAAGGCGCCCGCAATATCCGGAAAACTGCGGGTAATATCGTCGCCCGCCCGGCTGAACAGGCGGGTTTCCCCACCAGTCCGGACAATCTGGACGCGAATCCCGTCCCATTTCCACTCCGCGGCATAATCGGCCAGATCAACCCGGGCATCGTCCAGCGGGTGCGCCAGCATGAAGGGCCGAAACACCGGCAAATCGACGGCGATTGGTTGCGGGGCGGTACCCGTTCCCCACGCAAATAGCGGCGCATAGGGAGGGGCAATGGCATGCCAGACTTCCTCCACCGCCTCTACGTCGAGAGCGAACGCCTGCGCCAATGCGGTCTTGGCGAGCCGTGCGGACACGCCAATCCGCATTGCGCCGGTGGCCAGTTTTAGCAGCGCGAACCGTTCATCGGCATCCAACCGGTCCAGCATCGCGGCCAGCGCGTCGGGCGCTTGTGCTCTTGGCAGCGACGACAGACGGTCAACAACCGCCCCAAGGGAGAGCGGGGTCGTATCGTCCCGCAGCGAACAAGGGGTGGGCCAGAGCAGGGCAACGGTTTCTGCGGTATCGCCCACATAGTCGCGGCTCATCCGGAACAGCACGGGATCGATGCGCTGTTCGATCAGGGTGCGGATCACGCCCGCCTTGATGGCGGGAATATCGATGCTGCCGGTCAATGCCGCCATCGCCCAGCCACGATCCGGATCGGGCGTTGCGATCACATAATCGGCGATCAGTTTGAGCTTGGCGTTGCGCGAACGCGTATAGACCAGCCGGTCGATCAGAGTCGCAAATGCTCGCATGCCGGTTTCGATCAATGGCGCAAACGCGGCTCGGCTGCCAGACCGCCGAAAGGACGGTTCAGCAGCCGGGCGCGCCATAGCAGGCCATGCCGGCCGACGCTGCTCAAGTCACCGCGTGCACAGCGGCATTCCGGAACCCCGCCCGCGCGTCAGGCCTTGCGGCTTGCTTCGAACAAAAACCACGCGCGCTCTTCGGCCTGATCGGTCCAGTCATCCAGAATACCGCTGGTCGCGTTATCCCTGGCCGCATCGACAATATCCTTGGCTTCGCGCAGGCTGGCCACCAGCTTCAGATTATCGTCGCGCAGCTCGGCCAGCATGGCGTCTGGCGCCACGAAATCGGCATCATTGTCCTTGATTGTCTGGTGCCGGGCAACATCACCGATCGATCGAAGCGTGGTGTTGCCGGTCTTGCGAACGCGCTCTGCAATCGCGTCGGTGGTGGCAAGGATCTGCGTGGCCTGATCGTCCAGCATCAGGTGATAGTCGCGAAAATGCGGGCCAGAGACATGCCAGTGAAAATTCTTGGTCTTGAAGTACAGCGCATAGGAGTCGGCGAGGATGCCGTTCAGTGCCTCGGCGACGGTCTTGGCGGCATTTGATTTGATATCTGTCGGTGTGTTCAGCGCGGCATCGGCAGCCATCAGCGTTCTCCTTTTTGAAACGGACGCGAATCAAACGTTTCAATAGCGGATTGGGTCCCAATCGGCTTGATGCAATCTCACGATCAGGCTGACAGATTGCCTAGATCAGACGCGGGGCTTTCCTAGATCAGACGCAGGGCGCTGAGCAGGGCGATGGCCCCGGCCAGGATGAAAAGCGCGGCAATTGCCACGCTGACTGCCCGGGTCGGCAAGCGTCGAGCTGCCTGCTCGCCTGCCACAATTGCAGGAATATGCACCGCCAACGTCCCGATGGTTGCGCCGATCGCGGCAAAGGCAGGCAAATTACTGCGGGCCGTGATGGCGGCGGTCAGCAATTGTGTGCGATCGCCCATGCTCATGGCCAATAGGCTCATCACGGCGGTGGCAAAAACACCCAGCGATCTGCCGCCCGGTTGTGGCAGGGGTTTGGCTGGCCAAAGCGCGGTCATGCCCGCCGATAGCATGGCGAGACCAAGCAACAGGGCGCGGGCATTGGGGGTCATCAGCGGCGCGACCAACGCACCGCCCGCGGCGCCGATCGCATTGCTGGCGGCAACGGCCAGGGCGACCGCGATAATAACGGCGCGCCTCGTCGCAAACTGATCAGCAAGTCGCGCGGAAAGCCAAGGCGCCCGGTCGCTTGCCTGGGTCAGCAGCGCGGCAACAAACCCGGCCATCAACGCATCCATGACAGCGGTCGATCAGCCCGTCAGCCGCACCGAACACGCCGCCGCATAGGCGTTACAGGCCTGCGGATCGTTGCGTTCGGTGCCAACCGCATCCCGCAGGATTGCAAGCCAGCCATCGATCAGGGCACCGCGTTCGCCGCGTCCCAATGCCATTTCCAATGCATGCGCCACGCTTGCCGCCGAATACAGGCCGTGCGCCTGCGCGATGCGCCGGATCGATTCGATTTCGGTGGCGATCTGGCTGATCGGCGCGCTGGCCGTGCGACTGCCAATTGCGAAGAGCCGCTGCGAAAGGTCGGCGCGGGCCTGTTCGATCGATTTCATCCTCTGCCCCCATCAATGCTTGCGTGCGATGCTGATCCGTTATCGTTGGTTCTTTGGGACAAGACTGCGCGCGGCATGGTAAAAGGCCGGTTAACGCGCGCCAATGCTGGGGCGGCGGCTTGACATTCGTCGTCAGTTGCGCCAATCGCGCGCCCTGATCGGCGGCGGGCTCGCGTTCGCCGCTTTGTCTTTTTTACACAGAATCGCAGGAATTCAGGTCATGGCAAAGCCGACCACTATCAAGATTAAGCTCGTGAGCTCGGCTGATACCGGCTTCTTCTATGTCACCAAGAAGAACCCGCGCACCCAGACCGACAAGCTGACCTTCCGCAAATATGACCCGGTCGTGCGCAAGCATGTCGAGTTCAAGGAAGCCAAGATCAAGTAAGGCACATCGACCCGCCGCCTGCGGGTCGGACTGCCGGACGCAAGCCGCGGGGACGCCCCTCGCGGCTTTTGTTATGTCGGGCAGCGACCAACTCGGGCAGCTGGTATGTCAGGCGGGATTGATCAGGGTGTTGACCTGATCGATGAACCGCGCGAGCGCAATCGGCTTTGAGACATAGGCGTCCGCGCCAACCGCCCGGATTCGCTCTTCATCGTCCCGCCCCGCATAGGCGGTGACCGCCATAATCGGTATCGTGCGCAGGTTTGGGTCGGCCTTGAGCTGCGCGATCAATTCATACCCCGTTACGTGCGGCATCTGGATATCCATGATGATCAGATCGGGCATGAAAAAACGCGCGCGGGCCAGCGCCTCGCGCCCGTCGCGCACGGGCTCAGCCACAAAGGCGTGCGCGCGCAGCAAATCGCAGAAAAGTTTCAGATTGAGTTCGTTGTCCTCGACAACCAACACCCTTTTTGCCACGGGATTTTTTCCTTCCAATCATATCCGAATAGGCAATGCGCGACGCGACGGCAAATCAAGACCCAACCGTCCTGGCGCTCGGGGCACTGGCCTGGACGCTTGCCGATCCCGCGCGCGCCGAACGGTTGCTGGCCTTGACGGGACTTGATCCGCAGGCGTTGCGCGCCGCCATCGATACGCCATCGACATTGGTCGCCGTGCTGGATTTCCTCAGCGCGCATGAACCTGACCTGATCGCCTGTGCCGCCGCTATCGGTACCCAACCCCAAATATTGATCGCGATCCGTGATCGGCTGGAGAATTCATGAAGCCTTTATTGATCTGCGATTGCGACGAAGTGCTGCTGCACATGATCCGTCATTTCGGCACCTGGCTGGGCGATGTGCATGATATCGATGTGCAACTGGGCGCGGGTGACATGCTTAAAAGCATGACCCGCCGTGGCGGCGGCCCTGACCTGACGATCGATGACATGCGCGGCTATCTGGACGGGTTTTTCCCTGCCGAAATGCACCGGCAGACGCTGGTACCGGGCGCTGACGAAGCGATGCAGGCACTGGGGGCGATCGCCGACATCGTCATCCTGACCAATCTCGCCGAACATAATGTCGGCCCGCGCAGCGAACAGCTGGCGCGTTTTGGCATCGTCACGCGGGTGGAATGGAATCAGGGGGGCAAGGGGGATCCGGTGGCCCGTCTGGTGGCCGAACATGGCAATCCCGTCACCGTCTTTGTCGATGATCTGGCGGTCCACCATGATTCGGTGTCACGGCATGCGCCCCAGGTTCACCGGCTGCATATGGTGGCAGAGCCTGAACTCGCGCCGCATGTGCCCCCGGCGCCCGCCGCGCATGTCCGGATCGATGACTGGCCCGCCGCGCAGGCTTGGATTGCCGATCGCTTTGCCGCGGGTGCGCATGCCGGGGCTTGACCGGTTGACCCTGCGCATGGTTCTGACCGTGGCATGACCGATCGAATCGACCGCAAACTCGCTGAACTGGGCCTGGCATTGCCATTGGCGGCAGCCCCCGTGGCCAGTTATGTCCCAACCGTCGAAGCCGACGGGATGTTGTACATCTCGGGGCAGATTTCCTTTGCCGCCGATGGCGCGTTGATGGTCGGGCGCCTTGGCGAAGACCGTGACCTTGCCTATGGCGTTGAAGCGGCGCAGCACTGCGGCCTGATGCTGGTGGCGCAAATGAAGGCGGCGCTGGGCGGGCTGCACCGGGTCGAACGAATCGTCAAACTGGGCGTGTTCGTCAATTGCACCGCCGATTTCACCGATCAGCCCAAGGTCGCCAATGGCGCATCCGATCTGATGGTCGCGCTGTTCGGCGACGCCGGCAAGCATGCACGCAGCGCGGTTGGTGTGCCAAGCCTGCCCATGGGGGTTGCGGTCGAAATCGACGCCATCGTCAAAATCGTTTCCTAGGCTGCGCCTTTCGGCGGGATTGCCCTTGCGCGCCGACCGCCTAATTTAACGGCATCGTGACCAGCCAATCCATTACTGCGCGAATCGCCTCGTCGGTCAGCAGCATCGATGCCGCCGCTTGGGACGCCTGCGCCGGGGCGGATAACCCTTTTTTGAGCCATGCATTCCTGCGCATCCTCGAAGAGTCGGCCAGTGTCGGCGGGCGCAGCGGATGGCAACCCTCGCCCATCGTGATCGATGATGCCCATGGATGTCCCGCGGCGATCGCGCCGGTCTATGCCAAAAGCCACAGCCAGGGCGAATATGTGTTCGATCATGGCTGGGCCGATGCGTGGCAAAGTGCGGGCGGACGTTATTATCCCAAGCTGCAGATCGCCGTACCCTTCACGCCCGCACCCGGCCCGCGGCTGTTGCTGCGCGACCCGGCGCTCGCGCCGGCGCTGATTGGCGCGATTGAGGCGGTGGTTGATCAGAACCGCCTGTCCTCGGCGCATGCCACCTTCGTCGCGCCCGATCAGCTGAGCGATTTTGAAGCGGCTGACTGGCTGATCCGGCAAGGGACGCAATTTCACTGGCGCAACGACGGTTATGGCGCGTTTGATGATTTTCTGGGCGCGCTTGCCAGCCGGAAACGCAAGGCGATCCGCAAGGAACGCGCCGCCGCGGTCGATGGGCTTAGCGTCCGGCACCTGACGGGGCGTGACCTGACCGAGGCCGTCTGGGATGCTTTCTGGGTGTTTTATCAGGACACGGGCAGCCGGAAATGGGGACGGCCCTATCTGACGCGCGCGTTCTTTTCGCTGTTGGGCGAACGCATGGCGGACAAGGTTCTGGTGATACTGGCCGAACGCGCAGGCCGGCCGATTGCGGCGGCGCTAAACCTGATTGGCGGCAATACTTTATATGGCCGCTATTGGGGATGCGTGGAGGATGTGCCCTTCCTCCATTTCGAACTTTGCTATTATCAGGCCATCGATGCCGCCATCGCCCGTGGCCTCGCCTTTGTGGAGGCCGGCGCGCAGGGCGAGCACAAGCTGGCGCGCGGCTATGCGCCCGTCGCAACATGGTCGGCGCATTATATTCCCGATCCCGGCTTTCGCCGTGCGGTCAGTGATTTTCTGGCGCGCGAGCGGCACGCGGTGGCAGCGGACCAGGCTTTTCTTGGGACGATGACCCCGTTTCGGAAGGCGGCGGAGGCGTAAGTTCGTCGCGGGTCAGCCGCGGCGGCGGCACCGTGTGATCAACCTTGAAAACGGCGCTGTGGCCATTCGACCAGACCGGAATCAGGCCTTGTTCGAACCTTTTGTCAAAAGGCGGGGGGATAATCAGCCAGACATAATCATAGGCATCGCGCGGAAAATGCGCGAGCGACCGCGAAATCGGCCGCCACCAGCGGCGCGGACAGGTCGGCGGCGTGACGATTTCCGACGGGTCGTGCGCATAAAGGCCGCCCGCCTTGTAGCGGGTCGTCATCAGCTGGGCCCCGGCCATCGACCATTGGTCATTGGTATAGGCAAGCCGCCGTTCGAGCGCGAGCGCCGGCACATGTTCGAGCCGCGACATCGTCCATTCGCTGTAGCATGTCTCACCCACAAAGCTTACCAGCCGCGCGCCAACCGGAACGTGATCCAGCGCTTTCAGCTCCCGGTCGTAGGACTGGTCATAAAGCCATGCGCTGGCAGTATTGGTGCCTAGCCGGATCAGGCAGAACACCAGTCCCAAAGCCGCCAGCGCGCTGGCACCGCGGGGCGAAAGCCCGCGGCGTGGCCGGATCGCGATCACCGCGATGGCCACCATATAGGGCACCAGCCGCATATCGGCATAGGCCGATCCAAAGACGATGCGGGGCAACAGCAGATAGACGGCGAGCAGAAACAGCGCCGACAATCCCAGATTGCGCGAATATTCGATGCTTCGGTCGCGCAGGCCGCGCAGCAGAATGAAATACAGAACCGCGACCGAGGCAATGTCGACCGCTTGCCAGCGATCGCGCAGCATCATCGTCATCCAGTCGATCTTGGCGCGCCAGTTGAACCAGTCCCCCGTCAGACCGGTGACATGCTCGCCGCTGCGCCAGAGCACCATCAATGTGACCGGCGGCGCGATCGGCAGCACGCCAAGGCAGGCGCGCAACCATGCCTTGTCCCAGCGGTGTCCCAGGTCGTGCTGCCGGACCATTTCCGCCGAAAAGGCCAGCACGCCCAGCACGCCCCAGCCAAAGGTATGGCACAGCCACAACAGCCCCGACAGCGGGACAAAGATAATCGCGCGTGTCCGCAGATGGCCAAGCCGTGCCATGCGAAGCCACAGCGCAAAGGCATTCAGCGCCAGCGCCATCGACAGGACAAAATTGACGAAACCGAAATGGAACGCGAAGTTATACGCCAGTGGCAGCGCGAACAGCGCGCTGGCGGGGATGCGGCCATGCACTTCGCGGGCAATCCACAACAGGCCGGTCACCGTCAGCACCGGCATACTGAGCACAATCAGTTTGACCGCCAGCTCCAGCCCGAAAATCTTGGACAGCGGGATCACCAGCAGATCGACGCCGAGATTGCCGATCAGCGACCATTGAAATTTGTACCAGTCAGCCAGCCAGGGATAATGATCATAATCGAGCTGGACCCGGTAGCGGCCCATATGGCCGGGCAGATCGACCATTGGCGGGATATCGGGCCAGAGCAGCGGGATCATCGATGCAAGCGCAGCCGCCACGACGAACGTGCGCGTTTGCCACCAATGGAGGCGCTGGTCAGAATTCGCTTGCATCCGACCGCTCTAGATCGCCTTGGCCTAGCGCGGCAAGCGGCGTTCGATCCGGAAAATGACGGGGCCGGGGCGCTGATCGCCAACCGGCAGCAGCCATGGCGGGGGATGTCCGCTGTCGAGCAGGTCGATCAGGCTGTTATGATCCCGGCGTGCAGACCCGCCCAGCTCGCCCAGTTCACCCAGCATTGCCGGGCAATAAAGCACATAATCGACCTGCCATGCAGCGGCGATCCGTCGCGCGGTATCGGCGCGGGCGGTAAAAAAACGGTACAGCGCGGCGTTCGCGGCATTGTTGCGGTGATACGGTGCTGCAACCAATCGGTGATGTGTGCCGGCGATGGCATAGGGTCCGACGTCGATCGGCGCCATCAGCGTTCCTTTGGGCAGGGCTGCCAACCGGGCAATCGTCTCCGGGCTGTTGCATCCGCCCGCCCCCCTTGCGCGCTCCCCGGCCGCGCCCCCCCCGGTTGCGCCCCCATCTGGTTGCGGTGCCGGTGCGTGCGGCGCAAGTGCCTGGGCCGCGAGCGGATACAGCATGCCTGCCGACATGATCCAGGCGGCAGCCAGCCAGATATTGCCGCGACGGCGGGCTTCGCCAATCACCATCGCCAGCGCGGGGGCGGCAAGGATGGCGCCGGCATAAGCACCGCGCAGCTGCAGACATGAAATAGCCAGCGCTGCCGTCTGCACCGCCGCAATCGCCGCCCAGCCCGATCCGTGCGTCCGCAGCCAGCACCAGATGCTTGCACCAATACCCATCACCATCAGGCCAACATAGCCAAGGGCGATCACGGGGTTTGCCGTAAATAATCCCTGTGCCTCGCCGACATTATCCAGCCACAGGCGGGCGACCAGCGGATCAACCGCACCATAAGGATTAACGCAGGTCCGAAGTGACGGGAACAGGGCCGCAACAACGACCGCACCGGTCGCCGCGCTGACCACCAGTCGCGCGCCGGTGTTGCCCAGGCTGCGTCCGGCAATCGCCAGGAAGACAGCGGCAAAGCTGCCCGCCTGGGCAAGGCGCCACGCCTGACTGGTAAAGCCATCGCAGGCGGGATAGCGCCAGCCCGTGCCGCCAAACACGACCGCCGCCAATGCCAGCGCCAGGCCCAGCGACACAGCATAGCCCAGCAGACGCTGATCATTCGCGCGCGGGTGCCGCACCCAATCGAGCCAAAGCCAGATGGCGGTTACCAGCAGCAACGGCGCGGTTTCCAGGCCGATGACAATGCTTGCCGCGGTCAGGGCGCCGGCGATCGCCCCGGCCCAAAATGTCTGGCCGCCGATCAGCGCGCGCACCACCCCCAGCAGCAAAACGATCTGAAAACCATGATGGTCAATCCTGCCGGGAACAAAAATGGTCGTTGCCGGATAGGCGATGGCCGCAATGATCACCGCCGTGGCAGGCTCGCCGTGGGGATCGATGCGGCGTGCAATCGTTGCAATCAGGATGAGCGCGCTGGCCAGCAGCAGGGCTGGCCACAGGATGACGGCGGCGATTTCGGCCTGATGCTGGCCGATCAGCGGTGCCAAGGCGACGATGATTGCCGCGGGCACCAGATCGGCCAGCCGCGACCAATGCATCGGCAGGCCCGGCGGTGCGCCAAGCCGGTGCTGGGTCAGATCGGCAAAACGCTGGCCGTTCAGCCAGTCGCGAATCTGCTGCAGGCGCATCACATCATCGGTGTCGGGCAAATGGAGCGTTGCCAGCATCGGCCACCCGCGCAGCGTCCACACCGCACTCATCAGGCACGCCATCGCGATCGCCAGCGCGGCGTCGCGGGCCCATGGCCCAGATGGTGCGCGCATGTGCATCCGTCCTGCATAGAACGCGCGTGGTTAAGCGCGCGTTAGGACGCGGTGGCGGACCGCGACATCATGATCGCGTGAACGGACCCGCCGTTACGCCTGGTCGCGTCGTCCCAACAGCCGCAGGCGTAGCGCGTTGAGCTTGATGAAGCCGGCCGCATCGCGCTGGTCATAGGCGCCCTGATCATCCTCGAATGTAACGACTTTCTCGGAATAAAGCGAATAGGGCGACTTGCGGCCAACGACATGGACGCCGCCCTTGTACAGCTTCAGCCGTACCGTGCCGGTGACCTTTGCCTGACTATGGTCGATCGCGGCCTGCAGCATCTCGCGCTCGGGCGAGAACCAGAAGCCATTATAGACCAATTCGGCGTAGCGCGGGGCCAGTTCATCCTTCAGATGCGCGGCGCCGCGATCAAGCGTGAGCTGTTCGATACCGCGGTGGGCGAGGTGATAAATGGTGCCACCCGGCGTTTCATACATGCCGCGTGACTTCATGCCGACAAAGCGGTTCTCGACCAGATCGAGCCGCCCAATGCCGTGGGTGCGCCCCAGATCATTGAGCGCGGCGAGCAGCGTGGCAGGCGACATGGCGTCGCCGTTCAAGGCAACCCCGTCTCCGCGTTCAAAATCGATCGTGATGAATTCGGGCGCATCGGGTGCGTCTTCGGGATTGACGGTGCGCGAATAGACGTAATCGGGCACTCCCTGCCAGGGATCCTCCAGCACCTTGCCCTCGGATGAGGTGTGCAGGATGTTGGCGTCGGTTGAAAAGGGCGCTTCGCCGCGCTTGTCCTTCGCCACCTGAATCTGGTGCTTTTCAGCAAATTCGATCAATTTGGTCCGGCTGGTCAGGTCCCATTCGCGCCACGGTGCAATCACCTTGATGTCGGGTGCCAGCGCGTAATAGCCCAGTTCAAAGCGGACCTGATCATTGCCTTTGCCGGTTGCCCCGTGGCTGACGGCATCGGCATTCACCTGGCGGGCGATCTCGATCTGGCGCTTGGCAATCAGCGGGCGGGCGATGCTGGTGCCCAGCAGATATAATCCCTCATACAGGGCATTGGCGCGCATCATCGGGTAGACGTAATTGCCAACGAATTCCTCGCGCAGATCGTCGATGAAGATATGCTCGGGCTTCACGCCCGCCATTTCGGCTTTTTTGCGCGCGGGTTCGAGCTCTTCGCCCTGACCCAGATCGGCGGTGAAGGTGACGACCTCGCAGCCATAGGTCTGCTGCAGCCATTTCAGGATCACACTGGTATCCAGCCCGCCCGAATAGGCGAGGACAACGCGGTTGATCTTATCGGGCGTGGTAGGGGACATCGCGGCAGCTCCAGCAGCAAAGGGCGCCCGCGCTCTATGGTGCAGCCGCGATTGGCGCAAGCGCTTCGCCGTCGGCCTGTGCGGCAAGGCCGGTCATGCCCATCCGCAAAAAGCCGAACGCCCAGAGCAGGAAATTGACGATGGTCGTCCCCGGTGCCACCGCCGCCAAAGACGTCGCTTCGCCGGCGCGCCCGATGAGGATCGTATCGACGACACCGACCATGGCGACCGTCAACCGACCGATCATGATCGTCCATGCCTGGGCAAGGATCGGCCGGTGGGTGAGGGGTGCAAGCGCCATTGCGGTGGCTGTAAACGCTGCTGTACGCGAAACCCGCCGCCCGCCCTTCGCGCCGCGGGGTTTCCATCGCTGCGCCTGAAGCGTTGACGCCACATCCGATCTGGTACCGACCGGCGGATGCGCCTAACATGACCAATCCGAAAAGCTGCACCGGGGACGGGCTGCATGGCCGCGAACAAGACGACGCCGGATCAGATAGGGCTTGAGGATTTCCTCGCCAGTGTCCAGCCGGCCGAGCGCCGCGCCGATGCTAATGTGCTGATCGATTTGTACGGAGCAATTTCCGGCGAAAGGGCGGTGATGTGGGGCCCGTCGATCATCGGTTTCGGCCGCTATCACTATTGCTATGACAGCGGCCGCGAAGGCGATATGCCCCGGATTGCCTTTTCGCCGCGCAAGGCAGAACTGGTTCTTTACGTGGGCGCCGGCAACGCAAATATTGCCGCGCTGCTGACCGGTATCGGCAAACACAGGACGGGCAAGGGCTGTTTGTATATCAAACGGCTTGCCGACATTGACCGGCACGTGCTGGACCAAGTGGTCCGGCAATCATTGGCAAACAACCTTGCCGCCTATCCCGCATAGCGGCCCGGGGATCAACTATACGGCGCGGGCAAGTGCTCGTTTCAGCCGGGCATGCGCCGATGCTTTGATCTGGCAGATCCGCGCGGCGCCAACGCCGATCACCTGGCCGATTTCTTCAAGGTTGAGTTCCTCGACATAATAAAGCTGGATCACTTGCGCTTCGCGTTCGGGCAAGGCGCGGATCGCATCGATCAGCGCCGTGCGCTGATCGGCCTCGGCCAGCTGGTCAAAGGCATTGGGCTCGTCGCTGGCGAACCAGGGCAGGTCATCTGAATAGACATCGTCGATCGGTTCAAACCGAAGCGCCTCGGCGGATGAATAGTCGGTGCGCAGCTTTTCCAGTGTAACCCCCAGTCGATCGGCGATGGCGTGGTCATCGGGGCGCGAACCGGTTTCGTTGGTCAGCGCCGTGATGGCGTCGTGATAGGCGCGGCGGCGGCGCATGGCGCCGCGCGTCAGCGTTGCCTGGCGGCGGAGCTCATCGATCATGGCGCCGCGCACGCGTGTTGTCAGATATTGGTCAAAGGTCACCTGGCCGCGATCCTCGAAACTGCTCGCTGCCTCGACCAGAGCGACCAGGCCGATCTGGATCAGATCTTCGACCTCGATCATGCTGCTCATCGTGCCGTGGATATGCCATGCCGCGCGGCGCACCAGCGGCAGATGCTTGGCGGCAAGGGCCTCCAGGCTGCCCGGGCCCTTGCCATCGCGCGCATAGACCAGCGGCGTGCTACCCGTCAGCGGCGCGGCGTTTTGGAAATGCTTCTGATCGGGATGGACGCTCATGCCGCCAATGCTCCAGGCGCGCCGATCACCGCGACAACTTCGACCGACTTGTCTTCGGGGACTTCGAAAAAGCTCATCACCGGGGTGTCCGGCAGACAGCTCTTGACCAGCTTGCGGATCGCCAGCCGGATCGCGGGCTGAACGACCAGCGCAAACGGCTTGGCTTCGTTGATCAGCGGCTGGGCGGCCTGTTGCAGCGCATCGACGATGCGGCGCCCCAGATCGGGTTCGATGGTATGGCGCCGCGACGGATCGGACCGGACGGCCTGGCCCAGCAAGCCTTCCAGCTGGCCTTCCAGCGTCATCACGCGGAGCGGTTCGCGCACGCCGCACAGCCGTTGAATAATCAGCGCGCCCAGCTCCGGACGGATCGCTTCGATCAACTCTTCGGCATCGAGCGTCCGCTGCGCGGCGACGGCGATCGCGGCGGCAATCCGGCGGAATTCCTTCAGCGCGATCCCTTCGGCCAGCAGGCCCTTCAAAACCTGGGTCAGGGTGGTCAGCGGCAGCGGCGCAGGCGATAGCGATGCCACCAGATTGGCGGCGCGTTCCTTCAGCCCGTCCAGCAGGTTCTGGACCTCGTCCGGCCCCAGCAGGTCGGCCGAGTTCTGGCTGAGAATATGGTTCAGATGGGTGGCGATCACGGTTCCCGGATCGACCACCAGATAGCCCGCCCCGGTGGCGGCATCGGCGTCCCCCGGCGTGATCCAGATTGCATCGAGACCAAAGGTCGGGTCCTTGGCCGCCTTGCCGTTCAGCTTGCCAAAGGCCTGGCCGGTGTTGAGCGCGAGCATTTCATCGGGCGAGACCGTATCTTCGCCCAGCACCACGCCACCAACGACGATCCGGTAACTATAGGGCGCCAGGTTGATGTCGTCGCGCACACGCACCTGCGGCACGACAAAGCCCAGCTCCTTGGACAATTGGCGGCGCACCCCGGTGATCCGGCCCGTCAACGGGCTGCCGCGGCGTTCATCGACCAGCGGCACCAGCCCATAGCCGATATCGATATTGACTTGAATCGTGTCCGCCACTTCATCCCAGCTGATCTTGGACAGATCGACGGGCGCGGCAGGTTCGACCGGCGGCGGCGGAACACGGCGGGCACTTTCGCGCAGGCGCCATGCGGCATAGCCGGCAATCGCCGCGGCCGGCAGAATGACCGCGTGCGGCATCCCGGGCATCACACCCAGCAGGAACAAGATACAGGCAACCGGGGTCCAGGTGCGCGCCGAGGCAAATTGCCCGCCAATCTGGCCCGCCAGATCGAGCGACGAGGTAACGCGTGTCACAATGGCCGCCGCGGCAATTGACAGCATCAGGCTGGGGATCTGCGCGACGAGCGCATCGCCGATCGCGAGCAGGACATAATTATGCGCGGCATCGCCAATGGTCATGCCGTGGCTGACCGGCCCCAGGATCAGGCCGCCGATAATATTGGCGGCCAGGATCAGCAGCCCGGCGATGGCGTCGCCCTTCACGAACTTCGACGAACCGTCCATCGAGCCATAAAAATCGGCTTCGGTCGATACTTCGATGCGGCGCGCCTTGGCTTCGTCGGGGGTGATCAGGCCGGCATTCAGATCGGCGTCGATCGCCATCTGCTTGCCCGGCAAGGCATCCAGCGTGAAACGCGCTGACACTTCGGAAACGCGACCGGCGCCTTTGGTAACAACGATCAGATTGATGATGACCAGGATCGAAAAGACAAACAGACCAACGACATAATCACCACCGATCAGGAAGGTGCCGAACGCTTCAATCACCCGGCCCGCCGCGCTCTCGCCTTCATGGCCATGCACCAGCACAACCCGGGTCGATGCCACGTTGAGCGAAAGCCGGAACAGCGTCGCGAACAGCAGCACGGTGGGAAAGGCAGAAAAATCGAGCGGTTTTTGCGCATTGAGCGCGACCATCAGCACCGCAAGGCTGATGGTAATGTTCAGGATGAAGAAGAAATCGAGCATCGCCGCCGGAATCGGCACGACCATCAAGACAACCAGCAACAGGATCGCCACCGGCAAAGCCGCGCCGCGCACGATGCCCGCCAGACCAAGACCATTCAAAAAGGCAAGGTTCATCGATCAGGCACCCAGGCTTGCGAGCATCATGTACGCAAGCCGGGCCATGGATGGCGCGGGGCGCAAAACGCTATCGGTGAGTGACCGGGGACTGGCATTGATCTGGTTGAGCGTGGTTTGCGCCCATCGGGTTGCGCTGGCCGCAGACACTTCGCCATTGCCGGGGATCACCGTCAGCGCATCATCAAACCCCGGTGACGGTGTATCGGTGAGCGCTGCCAGCGCCGGCGCTGCCCCGATATCGGCAGAGGCCAGCCCGGTGGCGCCGGCGGTTGCCGCCCCGCGATCAAGCTTGGCGGCGAACCGGTCATAGATTTCCGCCACCGTTCGGGGCTGGCCGTCGCTGTTGTAAAAGATGTTGCGGTTGGCGCGCGCGGCAGCCGGGAACAAGGATGCGCCGATCCGGTCCGGGCTCGCCGATAATGTCTTCAGAAAGGATCGTGCACCACCAAGGCCCAGAAAATGCGCCATGTACAAATCGGTGCCGGTTGCGCTGCGTCCCAGCGACCCTTCGATTGCCACCTTGTTGTCGGCAGCATGTTCGGCCGCCATCAGCGACGCGGTCTGCGGATCGTTGCGCAGGTCCAAAATTGCTTGCCGGACCTGAGGATTGTCGACCGTCAGCCGGCCATTGGCGCCGAATTTGATCGAATCGGCTGCCCAACCCAGCCCGTGCTCGGCACCGTGCTTGCGGACAACCGACAGCCAGCTTTGTTCGATGAATTGGTACAGGCCCGATGCACTCGACGTCGCGGCGCGGGCATTGGCGCGAAAACCGCTTTCAACCTGCGCCTGCCCGAGCAGGTAATTGAAGTTGATGCCGGTCTTCTGGCTCGCCAGCGCGATCGCCGACTGGATCGATCCCAGCGGCGCTATTTGTCCATTCGTGATCGGATTTACGGTCATCGATCCCAACTGTTTTACCCCTAACAGGGGGCAGAATAGCAAAGATCATGCCAAATTAACCTTAACGACCGCGCACCGGGCGTTTACGCGACAGCGGTGATCGACGGACGGTAGCCTGCGCCGTCCAGACCGGCAATTTGGTTCAGGCGGCGGCGAACATTTGCCGCCATGAGGTTCACATAGATGCGGCAGGTTTCGTTCAGCCGCTGCGCTTCTTCGGCCAGCTGGCGCGCCTCGGACGACAAGGGCCCATTGTCGGGCGCGCTCGCCACGGCGTCGATGCAGGCCAGCTTGGTCTGGGTTGCGCGCTCCAGCCCGGCAATGTCGTTGGATTTGAGCGCGTTGATCTCGGCGTGGAGCGCCTCAATCACGCGAATCAGGGCGTCACGACGGGTCATGCGGGCTCCATTCCAGCTTGAGCGCGATCAGCCGATCCGCCACGGTTTCGGGGGCGATTGGATAACGCCCTTCGGCAATCGCCTTGCGGATCCGCGCCACGCGCTCGGCATTGACGGGCGCCTGAGCGGCCAGATCGCGGGCAATCGCCGACGCGGTTGCACCCGATGTTTCTTCCGGCACCGGCTTTGGTGCAGGCGCCACGGCAACGCTCGGCGCAACCGGCGCAACGCGCCGATCCACCGTCGTTACTGGCTTTGCACCAACTGCTTCGACCATGTATCCACCCTTGGGTTTATGCCCTCATGTTGAACAAACGGCCGCCCGCGCAAAATCTTTAGAAAAAATTATTGTGCCCAGCCGGGCAGTGTTGCCCGGCCCGATTCCAGCGCAATCGCCTGAACCGGCTTCCTGGGGCCATCAACGTTGACCAGCAGCCGCGCGCCGGCGGCGGCATCGGTCATCGCCACACCGTCGCGCGCGATCGAAAATCCCTGCGCGTTGACTTCGATGGTCACGGGATCGCCGCGTTTGATCACGATCTCACGCTTTGCGGGCGCAGCGGCGATCGCCGCAGCCGCTTGGGCTGGCGCCGGAGCCGTGGGCGCGGTGGAGGCGATGAGCGGAACGAACAGCCGCCAGCCGGGGTTGCCGCAGCTGACCAGCACTGCCTCATGATTGGCGCCGTGCCAGGCAAGCGCCACCGTTGGGCACGCGGCCAGCTTCAATCGCTTGTCGACGGCCGATCGGGCGCCACCCTCAACGCCGATTGGATGGCCGGTAAACCCCTCGACGACCGTGTCGATCGCCGTTGTGTCCTGAAATCGCGTCTGCGCGGCGGCAGGCAAAGCCAGCGCGAGCGCCGATAAAAAGGCAATCGAGCCCAGTCTGGTCGGCGCGGGTTTAGGCGATGTTGGGGGCGCTGGTACGCGGCGAAGCATGATAGTCTCCATGATCAGGGTTGTGGCGCAGCGGCAGGGGATTGCCGGCCGGCAATCGGCTGCCGGTCGCCGGCAAAGCCAAGGCTCACCAGCACCGCGCGCCGGTGCTGGCCATCGGTTTCAGAAGCGGCAATGGCGATGCGCACGCCGGGCCGTTCCCGCGCGATCATTGCCGCCACGGCGCGCGCGCGATCGGCGGCGAGCAAGGTGCTGCTGCCGGTTTCGGCGTCGACATCGTCGGTCCCGCCATCAACACCACCGGTTATCGTCAGCATAACACGGGGATCGCGCGAAACATCATTCACCCACGGCAAAATCTGCGGTGCGGCGGCGGGCAAGCTGCTCGAACCGGGCGCAAAGCCTGTCACCATGGCGGCCGCCAGCGGCAAAGGCGCGGGGGCCTGGGAGGGTGGTTTGCCGCCGAATGTAACGCGCAGGGCATCCGCAATGGCATGGCGATCGGTTGATTGGTGCGCCTGCATCAGCACGAAAAACCCGACCAGCAACAAGGCAAGGTCGGCAAGCGTGATCAACCAGAGCGGCCGGGCGGCGGCCGCATCGGGGAAATCATCCAGATCGTGCGGATCGGCGATCATCATGCCGCGACCTGAGCAGGCATTTTGGGCGCCTCGCGGGTCGCAAGGGTAATTAACGGCGCTTCGAGGCGCTGGCGCTCGACGGCTTCGTGCCGTGCGAGCCGACGCAGGCGCGCGGCGATCGGCATCGCGACCAGATTGCCGATCAGCGCGCCATAAAGCGTGGCCAGCAGGGCAATCGCCATGGCGCCGCCAATGGTGGCGGGATCATCCATCGCCGCGAACATTTTCACCAGGCCGATCAGCGTGCCGACCATGCCCATCGCAGGCGCCAGTTCGGCGGCGCCCGCCCAGACATCGGCTGCCGCGCTGTGCCGTTCGATGCGCGCCCGCCGCCGGTCGCGCATGATGGCGGCGATCGCATCGGCATCGAATCCATCGACAATGGCGGCAACAACCGCGGCAAGATCGGCGTCCTTGATGACCGATCGATCCAGCGCAACCACGCCGTGGCGTTTGGCGATGCGGCCAAATGCGGCGATCTGATCGATCAGGGGGTCGGCGCGAAACTGGCGCCGGGGCAGCACGCGCAGGGCCGCCAGCGACCGGGCAAGATCGCCCAGCTGGTTGCGCAGCAACGTGCCCAATGCGGTGCCGCCGACGACAATGGTCACTGCCGTCGCATCGACAAAGGGCGCCAGCATGGCAAAAGAGATCGCGGTCTGCATCATTGCCCGCGTAGCAAAAGCCGGGCCAACCGCCGTCAGGCCGCGCGATTGCCGGGCAAAGCGGTGATTGTAACGGCCCAGCGGGGCGCTGCCCGGCAATTGCCCGGCAAGCCTTGCCGCCGCCCGGCAATTTCTTGCCGCCTTGTCTGACCGATCCGCGATTTACGCCGCTTTTTTATCCCCGGCCAACAATTGGCACGGAGATTGCTGGGTATTCGCGCAGGCATATAGGTGTGGAGATTGCCACGGTGGCAAACGACCTTCTTTTTGGCATTCACGGCGCGGCGCTCGAAGTGCGTTCGCAGCGTATGGGTGTGCTTGCCTCGAACATCGCCAACGCATCGACCCCCGGGTTCAAGGCGAAGGACATTGATTTTTCCAAGGCGCTGAACGCCGTGTCAGCCCAGGGCGAGATGAGCGATAGCGCCATTCAGGCCGCGACGCTGTTTCGCAACCCGCTCCAGCCATCGCTCGATGGCAACACGGTCGAACTGGCCACCGAACAGACCGCCTTCGCCGAAAATGCTGTCCAGTATCAGACGACGCTGTCGTTCCTGAACGGGCGCATCAATCAGATCACGCGCGCGCTGAGAGGTGAATGACCATGGCTGATCACCCGCTGACAATCTTTGATGTGGCCGGGCGCGCAATGTCTGCGCAGCTGGTGCGGCTCAACACCACGGCGTCAAATCTGGCCAATGCCGGCGTCGTCGCAAGCAGCCCTGACAGCGCCTATCGCTCGCTCAAGCCGGTGTTCCGCACGCAATTCGATCAGGCATCGGGCCTCGCCACCGTCAACGTCGAACGCATCGTCACCGCCGGCGAGGAACCGACCAAGCGTTATGATCCTTCCAACCCGCTCGCGGACAAGGACGGCAATGTCTTTGACGCCGCTGTCGATGAAACGCGCGAATTCGTCGACATGATGGAGACCGCGCGCAGTTACCAAAACAATGTCGAAGTGATGCAGACAGCAAAAACGCTGATCCTCGACACCCTCAAACTGGGACGCTGATCATGCAGACTTCCTTTGATTCGACGCTGGCTAGCCTGGGCATTAATCGCAGCAATGCGGGGCCGCAGGTTCAGACAGCCAGCAAGCTCGATACGCTGACCTCGTCAGATTTCATCAAATTGCTGACCGCACAGCTCCAGAATCAGGATCCGACCGATCCGGTCGATGCGACAGCGCAGCTTACCCAGCTGGCGCAATTCTCGCAGGTTTCGGGGCTGAACGATATCAACACCACGCTGAAGGCGATCCAGGATCAGCTGAACGCCAAGGGCAGTGCCACCGGCACCGCCGATGCGCTCAGCTATGTCGGTCATAATGTGCTTGTCGCGGGCGACACTGCCTATCCGCGCACGACCGGCGGCATCGCCGGATCGGTCGAGCTGGGCAGCGACGCGACCGATGTTCGCCTGTCGATCCAGTCACCCGACGGGACGATCCTGAAATCCATTTCGCTGGGCGCGCAGGCCAGGGGCACCGCCAGCTTCGACTGGGACGGGATCACCGATGGCGGCGCCGATGCCGGTCCAGGTCCGTACAAGGTCGTTGTTGCCGCCAACAATGCCGGCAAGGCGGTTGCCGCCCAGTCGCTGGTGTGGGCGCCGGTCACCTCGGTATCGATCCCGGCCACGGGGTCGCCCATCCTTTCGCTCCCCGGTCTTGGCCGGATTTCCGCAGCCGATGTCCGCGAAGTGGGCTGAGGCCGTTCAGAATAACCGCAATTGACCGTCTTGATCAGGAGTTTCGACCATGTCTTTCTACACATCACTCAGCGGCCTGCAGGCAGCCCAGACCGACCTCTCGGTCATTTCGCATAACCTTGCCAACGTCTCGACCAACGGCTTCAAAAAAAGCCGCAGTGAATTCGCCGACGTGATCGCGTCATCGGTATCGCAAAACCCGACCTCGCAGATCGGCTCGGGCGTGGTCGTCAAGGCCAATCGCCAGCAGTTCAGCCAGGGCAATCTGGTGCAGTCGCAATCGTCGATCGATCTCGCAATTTCGGGCGATGGCTTTTTTGCGATCAAGCCCAAGCTCGATCAGGTCGGTGTCAATTACACGCGCAACGGCGCCTTTCTGGTCGATGCCGATCGCTACATCGTCGACGCGCAGGGCGGGCATCTGCTCGGCTATCCGGTCGATGGCAACGGCACTGTCGTGTCGTCGACGCTCGATTCCGCGGTGGCGCTGAAACTGCCGGCAACCAGCGGCAATCCGGTCCCGACCGGCAACGTTTCGATCACCGCCAGCCTGCCGGCGACCGCGCCGATCCCGACCACCGCAACCTTTGATCGCTTTGATCCCAGCAGCTACAGCGCGGCCACCTCGACGACCATTTATGACTCGACGGGCAATGCCCAGACGCTGACCAATTATTTCGTCCGGACCGGCACCGGCACCCCCAGCACCTGGGGTGTGTATAGCTTTGTCGGCGACCAGCAGCTGACCGTCGGCGGTTCCACCGCCCCGGTTACGCTCAGCTTTGATGCCACCGGCGCGATCACCTCGCCGGTCGGTGCGACCAGTTATGACGCGTTCACCCCGACCAACGGTGCCGCGCCGCAGCCGGTGTCGCTCAATTTCGGTACCCTGACCAAGCAGGGATCGGGATCGTTCGAAGTGACCGCCAAGACGCAGGACGGGATTGCCGTGGGCCTGCTGCAGGGCGTGACCGTCGATACCGAAGGCTTTGTCCGCGCCAGCTTCTCGAACGGCGATTCGCAAGTGCTGGGCAAGGTCGTCCTCGCTAACTTCGCCAACCCCACCGGCTTGCGCCAGCTGGGCAACAGCTATTGGTCATCGACCGGCATTTCGGGCGACGCCATCCTCGGCGAAGCCAACCAGAATGGCTTTGGTGGCTTGCTGTCGGGCACGATCGAACGGTCGAATGTCGACATTACCGAAGAACTGGTCGGCCTGATTGCAGCGCAGCGCGCGTTTCAGGCGAACGCCAAGGCGCTCGATACCGCCAGCCAGATCTCGCAAACCATTTTCCAGATCAATTAATTAACGCACGCAGGAACAGGACTGGGTGAATGGATAAGCTGATCTATACGGCGGCATCGGGGATGAAGGGCCATATGGCATCGCAGGCTGCGATCGCCAACAATATGGCCAACGTCTCGACAACCGGCTTTCGGGCTGACCGGGCCGTGTTCGACCGGCTTGCCGTCACCGGTCCAGGCTTCGACACGCGCCAGCCGACATCGGAAGAAGTCATCGACGCCGATCGGTCGCCCGGGATCACCAACCACACCGGCCGCCCGCTCGACATTGCCATCGATGGCGATGCCTGGCTGGCGGTGCAGGCGACCGATGGCACCGAAGCCTATACCCGGCGCGGCGATCTGGAAATCACCGCATCGGGGGTGCTCCAGACGGGCGACGGCTATCCGGTGATCGGCCAGAGCGGCCCGATCACCGTCCCGCCGGCGCAAAAAGTGTTCATCACGGCGGAAGGTCAGCTGTCGATCGTGCCGATTGGCGGCGATCCCAATGTTCCCCAGCAGATCGATCAGTTGAAGCTGGCATCGACCAAGGGGTCGGACACCGTCAAGGGCCTCGATAACCTGCTCCACGTTCGTGGGGACGGGATCCTCCCGGCCGATGCCGATGCGCGGGTGCAGAGCGGCGCGCTGGAAACATCAAACGTCAATATGGCGCAGTCGTTGATCGACATGATCCAGAACCAGCGGGAATATGAAGTGCAGGCCAATCTGGTGAAAGAGGCCAAGCAAATGGATGAAAGCACCGCATCGCTGATGCGGCTGCCGGGTTGAGGGAGCTAACCGATGGGTAACGCCGCCATGCACATCGCGCGGACTGGGCTCGATGCCCAGGACATGCGCATGCGCGTCATTTCGAACAACCTCGCCAACGTTAATACAACCGGGTACAAACGCGATCGGGCGGCGTTTGAAACGCTTGCCTATCAAACGGTTACCGCGGCCGGGGCTGCCAGCACGTCCGAAACCAAATATGCCACTGGCCTCAACCTCGGCACCGGGGTGCGGATTCAGGGCACCGCGCGGATTGATACGCAAGGATCGCTCGCGACCACGGGTAACTCGCTAGACCTGGCGCTTGATGGCGATGGCTATTTTCAGGTCACGCTGCCGGGTGGCCAGCTGGGCTATACCCGGGCGGGCAATTTCTCGCGGTCGGCCGAAGGCCTGCTGGTGACGTCGGAAGGCTATCAGGTCCAGCCGGGCATCACGGTGCCCGAAGGGGCGACATCGATCACAATCGGCAACGACGGTACCGTGTCGGCGACGATCGCGAACCAGACCGAGCCGAGCCAAATCGGCCAGATCCAGGTCGCGATCTTTCCCAATGCCGCAGGCCTGCAGGCCAAGGGCGACAACTATCTCATCGAGACCGCCGCAAGCGGCGCGGTCAACCTGGGCATCGCTGGTCAGGACGGTCGCGGGAATATTCGGCAAGGAATGCTTGAAGGTTCCAACGTAAATGTCGTTGAAGAGCTTGTGGACATGATTGAGACGCAGCGCGCCTACGAGGTCAATTCAAAGATGATCACCGCGACCGATGAAATGCTGAAATATGTCAATCAGAACATCTGATCGCCGCGCAGGGGCGCGTTTCGCATCGGCGGCTGCCGCAACCGGCTTGCTCGCGGCGCTGTGCGCGCCGGGTCAGGCCGATGCGCGGCTGTTCGGCAGCAAAAAGCCAAAGACCGATTTCACGACCATGATGCCACCGTCGCCGCCACCGGCGGATCCGGCGCCGGCTCCGGTGGCAACGGGGTCGATCTATCAGGCATCGACGGGTTACGCCCCGCTGTACGAAGGCTGGCGTGCCAAGCGGGTCGGCGATCCGCTGACCATCCTGCTGGTCGAAAACACCTTTGCGTCGAAATCGGCGAGCTCAAAGCTCGACAGCAGCGGCAATGCCAGCATCACCCCGCCGCGCACCGGCCCGTTTGCGTTCGATCCGAACGCCGCGTCAGCCAGCGGCGCACGCGGGTTCAATGGCACCGGCACGGCCGATCAATCCAACCGGTTGTCGGGCCAGGTCAGTGTGACCGTGGCCGCTGTCTACCCCAATGGCACCATGCTGGTGCAGGGGACCAAGCGCATCACGCTGAACAAGGGCGATGAATTTGTGCAGATACGCGGCGTCGTGCGGATGGCCGATGTCGATACCGAAAACCGCGTGCCGTCGACCCGCGTCGCCGACGCCCAGATCGTTTACAACGGCAAGGGCGATATCGCTCGAGCCGCCCGCCAGGGATGGCTCGGCCATTTCTTTGGCATGCTGAGTCCGTTCTGATGCGGACGCTCCCCATGATCCGCCTGATCCTTGCGCTATTGGCCGCGATGCTTGTCGCGCAGCCAGCCCTTGCCGACCGGGTCAAGGATCTCGGCAGCTTTCAGGGCATCCGTTCAAACCAATTGACCGGATACGGCATCGTCGTTGGCCTGCCCGGCACCGGCGATGATAATCTGGAATATACCGTCCAGTCGCTGAAGGGCGTGGCATCGCGCTTTGGGCTGCAATTGCCCGCCAACGTCAACCCGGGCCTGAAGAATTCGGCGGCGGTGCTGATTACTGCGGAACTGCCGGCCTTCGCCAAGCCCGGCCAGCGCATCGATATTACCGTGGCGGCGCTGGGCAAATCCAAAAGCCTGCGCGGTGGATCGCTGGTGCTGACGCCGCTGATCGGCGCCGATGGCCAGGTCTATGCCATGGCACAGGGCTCGCTCGCGGTGGGCGGTCTGGGCGCTGACGGCGCCGATGGTTCAAAAATCGTGATCAACGTTCCCTCGACGGGGCGCATCCCGGAAGGGGCGACGGTTGAACGCGCGGTCGACACCGGCTTCGCGTCGAGCCCGACGCTGATCTATAATCTGGCGCGCTCCGACTTCACGACCGCGCAGAATGTGGCAGCTGCCATCAATGCCAGCATCGGCCCCGGCCGGGCACAGGCCATCGATGGTGTATCGGTTGCGGTGATCGCGCCCGAAGGCGCCGATCTGCGCGCAGCGCTGATGAGCCAGATCGAGAATCTGACGGTGACGGCGGCGGAACCGCCCGCGCGGGTCGTCGTCAATGCCCGCACGGGTACGGTTGTGATCAACTCGGCGGTCCGGCTCGGCACGGCGGCGGTGACGCAGGGCAAGCTGACAGTGCGGGTCGATGAATCGCAGCGGATCAGCCAGCCGGCGCCGTTCAGTCAGGGCCAGACGGCGGTTGAACAGCGCAGCACGGCAACCGTGTCGGAAGAAGTGAAACCGATTTTCCTGATCGAATCAGGTCCGCGTCTGGCCGATGTCGTCAAGGCAATGAACGCGATTGGCGCCTCACCGGCCGATCTGGTCGCGATCCTCGAAGCATTGAAGGAAGCCGGCGCGCTCAAAGCCGACTTGATCATTCTGTGAGTAGCCCGATCACCCCGATCGCGTCCGCCGCAAACCCGCTCAATGTATCGAGCGTCACCAGCGACACCAGTCGCTTGGCGACGCGCGCCAACCTTGAAAAGGCGGGTGCGCAGTTTGAAGCCGTGTTCACCCAGATGATGATGAAGGCGATGCGCAGCACGCATCTTGCCGACGACATCTTTGGTTCCAAGACGGCGGATACGTTCCGCGATATGCAGGATCAAAAGCTGGCGCAGAGCATGGCAGAACACCAGCCGCTGGGCATTGGCAAGGCAATGGTCGCGTTCCTTGCCCGGTCACAGCCCGATTTGCGGGCCCCGGCAGCCAGTGACGGAGCAACCCCATGAGTGATCTGCTCTCCGTCGGCGCGACCGGCGTTCTTGCGTATCAAAGCGCGCTGACCACGGTATCGGACAATATCGCCAATGCCGCGACGCCGGGCTATTCGCGGCGCGAAACAACGCTGAAGGAAATCACGTCGGTTTCGGGGGTCGCGTCGTCGCGCGCACAGGCGGGCAATGGCGTCACGACAACCGGCATCAGGCGCTTTTCGGACGAGCTGAAATCATCCGCTGTCCGATCGTCGAGCAGCGATCTCGCCCGCACCGAAAGCAGCGTTACCTTTCTGAGCGGGATCGAGACCGCGCTTAGCGGCAACACGCTGTCGACCAGCCTCACCGATTTCTTCAATAGCGCAAAGGCGATTGCCGCTGATCCGACCGCGAGCACGCCGCGCACCGCCTTTATCGAGGCCGCGACAACCGCAGCCAGCGCCTTTGGCGTGACCGGCAGGGCGCTCGACGCGGTCAACGTTACGATCGACACGACCGCCAGCACCTCGGTTGCCCAAATCAATGGCATCGGCACCGCGCTGGGCCAGGTCAATAATGGCTTGGCTCGGTCGCAGCCCGGCAGCGGGGCGCAGGCGCAGCTGCTCGATCAGCGCGATCAGTTGCTCGAACAATTAAGCGCGCTCAGCAATGTCAGCGTCAGCACCGATGATATCGGCCGCGTGACGGTGCGGCTGGGCGATGCCAGCGGGCCGGTGTTTCTGTCGGGCGACACCAGCGGCACGGTTTATTATGCGCGCAGCGCTGCTGGTTCGGTCAGCTTTTCGGTCAACCGCAATGGAGTGACGTCGGCGGTTAATCCGACCGGTGGCGTGCTGGCGGGGGTCGCCGAAGGCGCGTTGCGCGTGGCCGCCGCCCGCACCGATCTGAACCAGATCGCCAGCGATTTCACGACCACGGTCAACGATTTTCAGGCGCAGGGGCGCGATCTTGACGGTAATGCCGGCACGCCGCTCTTCACGATTGGCGCGACGCCGACGGACATCAGCGTCGCGATCAGCAGTCCGCGGGCGATTGCCGCGGCGTCGGTCGGTGGCGGGCCGCGTGACAACAGCAATCTGACGGTGTTGCAGCAGGGGCGGCTCGCGGGCGGCTTTGAAGACCGGTTGACCGCGCTGGTCGCGACCAATGCGTCGACGCTGACCGCCCGGCAGCAGGTTGCGGCCGCGCAGTCGACCATTCGTGACGGCGCCATCGCCGCGCGCGATTCGACCTCGGGCGTCAATCTTGATGCCGAAGCGGTCGATTTGCTGCGGTTTCAGCAAGCCTATCAGGCGTCCAGCCGGGTAATCCAGGCGGCGCAGGACACGTTTCAAACCATTCTCAACATCCGCTGAGGGCGACCATGCAGATCAGCACCAACCGCTATTATGACCGCACCAACGCCCAGCTTTCGTCGCTGCAAGCGACGGTCGACAAGCTGCAGACGCAGATTTCGACGGGCAAGAAACTGATTGCGCCATCGGATGACGCGGTTGGTTATCAGCGGCTGCAGGGTCTGAATCGCGGCACCGCGGACGATGCTGCCTGGGCCAGCAACATCACCTTGTCGCAGACGCTGCTGCAGCAGTCGGACACCGCGCTTGGCAGCATCAGCGACCGGCTGCAACGCGTTCAGGAACTTGCCATTCAGGCAACCAACGGCACGTTATCGGCTGGTGATCGCCAGATTATCGCCGGCGAAGTCCGGGCGGTGCTCGACGATCTGATCGGTCTGGCCAATACCAAGGATGTTCGCGGCCAGCCGCTGTTCGGCGCGGCGACCGGCGACACCGCCGTGACGCGCGATGCCGCGGGCAATGTGACGTTTACAGGCGTTGGCGATCCGGCCGAAATTCCGATTGGGGATGGGGTGGGGATCCAGCCGACCCAGGCGGCAGCCCGGGTGTTTGACGGCATTCCGACCGCCACCGGCACCACCGATGTGTTTGCGCTGCTGAACAATTTTGCCGCCGCGCTCGAATCGGGTGGCCCCGTTTCAACCGATGTGCTGGACAGCTTGAACAGTGCAGTAACGCAGGTCGCCAGCGTGCGCGGCGTCGTCGGCGCGCGCAGTGCGCGGCTCGATCTTGAAGCCAGCCGTCTGCAGGATGGCGAACTGGCGCGGGCGACCGATCGATCGTCGATCGAAGATACCGATGTGACCGCCGCGCTCATCGAATTGCAGAAGACGTCGACAGTGTTGCAGGCGACCCAGGCGAGCTTTGCCAAGTTTAGCCAGCTCTCTTTGTTCGATTATTTGCGATAATTTGGGTCTTGGTAACCAAATAAAGACGAAATCAGGTCCATAGCTATCATCAGACGTCGTTGGTTCCCAGTCGGGGGGCCGACCTAACCGAACTGGAGTTGGCAGGTACATGTTTCCGATTATCGGTCTCGTCGTCCTGCTCGCCATGGTCTTTGGTGGCTTTGCGTTCACAGGCGGGGCGCTTGGCCCGGTCATGGAAGCGATCCCCCATGAAATGCTCATCATCGGCGGGGCGGCCGCGGGCGCGCTGATCATCGGCAATTCGATGAAGGAACTGAAGGCGCTGGGTGGCGGCTTCATGAAAGTCTTCAAGGGTCCCAAATACAAGAAACAGGATTATCTCGACACCATTTTCCTGGTGTCGAAGCTGATGAAAATGCTGCGCACCGAAGGCCCGATCGCGCTTGAGCCGCATGTCGAGGACCCCAAATCGAGCGCCATTTTCGCCGAATATCCGCGCCTGCTCGCCGACCATACACTGATCAACCTGATCGCCGATACGCTCCGCCTGGTGGTGGTGTCGTCGGGGACGCTGGATGTGCATGCGGTTGAAGATGTCATGGATAACATGATCAAGACCCATCACCATGAAACCGAAGGCCCGGCCGGGACGATGGCATCGCTCGCCGATGCGCTGCCGGCGCTTGGCATCGTTGCCGCCGTGCTTGGCGTGGTCAAGACAATGGGCTCGATCGACAAGCCGCCCGCCATTCTGGGGGCCATGATCGGTTCGGCGCTGGTCGGCACCTTCATGGGGGTGCTGCTGGCTTATGGTATGGTCGCCCCGCTCGCCAACCGGATGAAACAGGTCATCGAGGCTGACGCCGCGATCTATCACGTCGTGAAGCAGATTATCATCGCGTCTTTGCATGGCCATCCGCAGCCGCTGGTCATCGAGGCCGCCCGTTCGGGCATCGCGCATTCAAATCAGCCAGGGTTTGCGGAAGTGTTTGACGGTTTACGGGGCCGGTAATGGGGGTGCGGCGTCTCCATTCGGGCCGGTGGTATAGCTAATGGCGACCGCGCGCGCGCCGCACGGTGCCAATCAACCGCCCAAGATCATCGTCAAGAAGATCTATATCGAAGGACATGGCGGCCACCATGGCGGCGCCTGGAAGGTCGCCTATGCCGATTTTGTGACCGCAATGATGGCCTTCTTCCTGCTGATGTGGCTGCTGGGCGCGACGACGGAAAAACAGCGCAAATCAATCGCCGATTATTTCTCTCCCACCCTGATCGAGTTCAAGCAGAACAGCGCGGGTTCGAACGGGCTGTTCGGCGGATCATCGCTGACCGACCGTGACAATTATCCGCACAAGGCATCGCAGACCGGCACCCGCTCGATGACCATTCCTGTCGATGCGGCAGGCGGGTCGCAAGTGGGTTCGGGCCAGGAAGGGTCGCTCAAGAACCGGGCGCTCGCGGCCGAGGATCGCAAGAATTTTGAAAAGATCCGGCGCCAGCTTGCCGCGGCGCTGGCGTCGAATCCGAAGCTGAACAAGCTAACCAGCCATGTCCGTTTTATCCCGACGCGCGATGGGTTGCGGATCGATCTGGTCGATAACGCCGATTATTCGATGTTCGCGCTCGGCACGACCGTCTTGGAGCCCGAGGCGGACAAGCTGATCGGGCTGATCGCGGAATCGGTGAAAGACCTTGGCAATACGATCATGGTCCGTGGCCATACCGACAGCCTTGCCTTCAACAACCCGGCGGGCATGAACAACTGGCTGCTGTCGAGCGGACGCGCCGAAGCAACGCGCCGCCGCTTGTCTCAGGGCGGCCTGGGTGAAGTCCGTTTTGACCGGATCGAAGGCGTCGCCGACCGCGAGCCGATGGTTGGCGACAATCCGGCTGATCCGCGCAACCGCCGCGTTGCGATCACCCTGCTTTATCGCCACGCACGTTTCGGACTTTAGCAAACGCGCCGGGCGGCAGCTTTGCTGCGCGCCGGGCTGTTGGTTTGCCGCGTTTTCCAAATCGTCGGGTGTTTTCACCCGACCTGAAAACGCGCTAGCGCGCCCCTGCCCAGAAGCACTTCCGGAATTTTCCGGGCGACATGCCCGCCTCGCGGGTAAAGGCGGCGGTAAAATGTGACTGATTGGCAAAGCCACAGTGCAATGCCACGTCAACCAGCGATGCGTCTCCCCGGGCGAGCAGCCGCCGCGCCAGGTTCAGGCGGCGCATGCTCAGATATTGATAGGGTGTTTCCCCCGTCGCCAGCTTGAAGACCCGGGAAAAATGGAACGACGACAAACCCGCAACCTGCGCCATATCATCCAGGCTGATCTGGTCGCTGATACACGCGTCGACATAATCGATCACCCGGCGCAACCGGGCCGGGGATAGATGGATGCGTTCGGCGGTCTCCTGCATCGTCGCCGGATCATGCCGATAGACCATCATCGCGATCGATCGCAGCAAACTTTGGATCAGCAATTCCGATCCAAAGCCCGGGTTCAGGAGCTCACGTTCCACCTTCACCATCGCCAATGCCATGTTGGCGTGCCGTTCGCCCAAAATCGGCCGTACGGCGGGCGACGCTTCCGGACCTGCCAAAGCCTGTAACTGGCCGGTCGGAAAATATAGCGTGAAAGACCCAGCGGCGGGTGGAAATTCAAACGACGAATCTGCGCCTGCGGGTATCAGCGCGACCTGATCGTGACAAATCTGGCTTTTGCCAAGTTTGCCGCAAAAGGTGAGTTCCAGTAACCCCGAACCGCCGCGGTTGACGAGCAACGCGTCCCACGGATCGATCTCCTGGACCGACCGGGCGACAACCGGCTCCCGACCCTCATTGGCAAATCGCCGGACCGCCCGAACCGGCAGGTCCTGCGTTGGCATGACAAACGCATCGGGCCGGGTCGTCCAGCCGATCGCATCATAAGGGGTCAGTCCAGTGGTGGTATGGAACCAATCTGCCATTTGGTCTGCCATGGCCACTAGACTTCGTTCTCCGCTTGGGCTCGACTAGCCGACCTGGTTGGTTGATAGTTTTATCGCTCCTTGGCTGTCGGTCTATTAGCCAATTTCAAAGGGACGATCGAGCCTGAAATTCTACGTTGATTGGACGCGATGGACGAGACAGAACGTTGATATTGTTCGAATCCGTAGCAAGAACTACGGGTCGGCCATGATCAATTGGTGCCTTTTTGTAACTTTCCGGTGCTGTTTTGCGAAAGTAGGCTGCGGCAGCCACGGCGACGAGCAGGAGTATTTGATGACAGGGGGTTTCAAGGGCGGCGTTGATCGAGCCTTTTGTTTCGCCCGGGCATCGCCGCCGCCAGTGCCGCTGGTGCCGCTGACGCCGGTTTCGCCACCGGTTCTGCTGTCCGATCGCGCCGCGCTGGGGCTTGGGACGCTTATTCCGCTGCTTGGCTGTGGTGAAGAGGCGGCCGCGCTGGCCTTTGATGGTCTGGCCAGCACATCGGCCGATCCGGTGGCATCGCACGCGCTGGCGACGATCGCCGCCGAAGAGCGGGTTCATGACCGGCTGCTGGCGCAGCTCACCAATCGCTTGCCGGGCGCGGAGCGTCGCGTCGGGTTGATGCGGGCGGCGCGGCGGTTTCACATTCAACTTGGTCGCGGTGGTGCAACCGCGCATCTTGGCCGCATTGCTGCCATTGACGCCGCCGTGTGTACGGTCCTGGGCCGCTTGCTGCGGCCGGGGGGCGCGTTGCGGGCCGATCCGGCGATCGCGGCTATTTTTGTGCGCATCCACAAGGACGAGGCGCGACACGTCCGCGTGTCGCGGACGCTTGCGCTCGCGTCAATGTCGCGCTCCGAACTGAACGACATTGCTGCCGCGTCGCGCACCGCGCTGGCGGCGATATTGGGATTGGCCGGCGATTCGATCGAGGCGCTGGGGCTGGATCCGGATCCGCTGCTGGCGGAAGTGGCGCGATTGCCCGATGGGCTGTTCGCGGCGTGACCGGTGCCTGGCACAGTATCGCACCAATGGCGGTTCTGGGTACCGGCGCCGCTCTCCCTGGCGATGCGGTATCGACCGACGCCTTGCTGGCCTTGCTGGCCGAACGGTTCAGTTTCTCCGGAGTGCGCGGGGCGGCGGCGGTGGCGGCGCGGATGGGGATCAGCTCGCGGCATATTTGCCGTGCGTTCGACGCTGGCCGCGAATGCGCGATCCCGGGGCGCGCCAATCCCGATCTTGCCGCGCAGGCAATCACGGCGGCGCTGCGCGACGCTGGCCTTGCGGTCGGGGATATCGGCTATCTGATTGCGCATACCACCACGCCTCAGCAATTGCTCCCCGGCAATGTTGCGACGGTCGCCGATCTGATCGGCTATGATGGCCCGCATGTCGAGCTTCGCCAGGCCTGTACCGGCTTTGCCAACGGGCTGATGATTGCCAGCGGGTTGATCGCGGCCGCGCCCGACCGGCCGATCGTGATTGTCGGTTCCGAAACCGGGTCGCTGTTCTTTGATCCCATCAGCCTTGCCAGCGACAATGGCCAGATCGTCAACATGCTGCAGATGGGGGACGGGGCGGGCGCGATCGTGCTGTCGGGCGCCCGCCGCGGCGCGGCATCGATCGACGCCGCCTGGTATGGGGCCATTGGGCGCAACCGGGCACCGGGGATCAGGCTCGACCAGGGGGTTCAGCATTTCGAGCATGACTTTGCCGGTATCCGGGCGTCGGGCCACACCTTGTTCGAGGCGGGGCGCGCCATGGCCGCGACGTTGGACAATCCCATTGAGGATGCGGATTGGATAATTCCGCATCAGGTCAGTGGGCGGATCGGTGATCAGCTTGCCGACCATTTCGGCATCGACCGAAAACGGGCCTTCGTCAACGCCGACCGGCTGGGCAATACCGGATCGGCGGCGATCTGGCTTGCGCTGGATGATTTGCGCCACACGGCCATCCGGGCGGGCGAGCGCGCGGTCGTATTGGGCGCCGAGGCTTCCAAATATATGTATGGCGGGCTTGCCTATGTCCATGCCTGACCGGATGGTCGACGTGACGGGACTGGCCAAGGCCTATGACGGGCGAATGGTCGTCAGCCAGGTGAGCATGACGCTCGATGCCGGGCAGATTGTCGGGCTGGTCGGTGCCAATGGCGGCGGCAAGACAACGACGCTGCGGATGATCGCGGGCCTGATCAGGCCCGACCAGGGCGATGGGCGCGTGCTGGGCAGCCCGATTGGCGCGTCCAACGACAATCGCCGCCGCCGGATTGGCTATATGGGGCAAAAGCTCGCCCTGTATCCGGATCTGACGGTGCTGGAGACATTGCGCTTTCATGCCACGGTCCATGGCTTACCCCAGCCGCGTGTCGCGATTGCGCATGCCATCGACCATTATGGGATCGGGAATATTGTCGGGCAGCGTTGCGGGACGTTGTCGGGCGGCTGGGCTCGGCGCGTGCAGTTTGCGGCAACGGTGCTGGCCGCGCCGGCGTTGCTGCTGCTTGATGAACCCACCGCCGGTCTGGATGTCGCCACCCGGCGCGATATCTGGTCATGGATCGGCGATTTTGCGGCTGCCGGCCACGGCGTCATCATCAGCACGCATGATCTGATCGAGGCCGAACAATGCCCGTCGATCCTGCTTTACGATGGCGGCGTGGCGCACACGCAGACCAGCCCCGCCGCCCTGATTCAAGCCGAAGCGGCGCCCACGCTCGAAGCGGCCGTGCTGGCGCTGGCTGATCGGGCGCGACGGTGACCGGGTGGCACCGGATCGGCGCGGTCGCGTGGATCGAGGGCATCCGGCTGACACGATCATGGATCGCGCTCACGCTGTTGCTGCTGGTGCCGGCAACGCAGGTGCTGCTTTTCGGCTATGCCATCCGGCCCAGCGGGGAATTGACAGGCGTCGCGGTTGCCGCCGAAGTGCGCGCCGATGCCGATACGGTAGCTCGCTCGCTCGGGCGTCAGGCGGGGCTGCGCGTCACCACCAGCGCGCTCAAGCCGGGGGGCGCCGCTGCGGCGGTTCGTCGCGGCGATGCCCTGATCGGCATCGAACTGGCCGAGCAGCCTTCCTTTGCCAACCCGACCGCGAAAATCCGCCCGGTGCGGATCATCGTCGATGCCAGTAATGCCGCGCTGGTGGCAGCGGCGGTGCCGGCGATCGAGGCCGCCTATTGGCACGGACTGGCCGATCGCGCCGATATTGTCGACACCGGCCCGGGCTATGTGATCGAACGGCTGTACAATCCCGATGCCCGCGCCGACTGGACATTCTTGCCGGCGCTGATCGGCGTGACCGTCATGATCGGCATGATCATGCTGGGCACCCTCAGCCTCGCGCGCGAACGCGAGGGCGGCACCTGGGAAGCGCTGCTCGCCCTGCCGATTGAGCCAATCGAAGCGCTGATCGGCAAATTACTGCCCTATGTCGTGATCGGCACGGTGCAGGGGATATTGGTCTTTGTCGCCGCAATATGGCTGTTTGGCCTGCCGGTGCGCGGTGCCGCGGGCGCGCTGCTGGCGTTACTGCCCGTGTTTGCGGCCGCGCATCTGGTTTTGGGCTATGCCATTTCCGCGCGGGCGACGACCCAATTGGCCGCGCTGCAGGGCGCCGTCGCTTTTTATCTGCCGGCCATGTTGCTGTCGGGGTTTCTCTATCCGTTCGAAACATTGCCCGGCTGGGCGCGGGCAATCGGCAATCTGTTTCCCCTTACCCATTTCATCCGCGCCGCGCGGGGCGCCTTGTTGCGCGGCGATAATGCCGCCCAGGTCCTGGGCCACGGCGTGCCGATCGTCGCGTTTCTGGCGGTTGCCCTGATGGCGGCGCTCGCGCTCCAGACGCGCCGCCTCGATTGAAGGCGATGCGCCTGTAACCAAATCCGGCGTGGCCGCGAACCTCCAACTACAGGCTGCCCGCGATCGCGCGATCGGCCATCCTGCTTGGAGATATATGATGTCGCCCTTTCGTTTGATGCCCGTTGCGCTGGCTGCGCTGACGCTGCTTGCCGCGCCTGCACAGGCCGCTGAAGTCAAGAAATTTGATCGTGTCAGTTTCGAAGCCGCCAAGGCGGCGGGGCGCCCGATCCTGGTTGATGTCAAGGCGTGGTGGTGCCCGATTTGCGGCTCGCAAAATCGGACCATCAAGGCCGCCATTGCCGATCCGGCCTACACCAAGCTGGTGATCTTCGAGATCAACTATGATTCGCAAAAGCCCGAATGGCAGGCGCTGGGCGTGCACAAGCAAGGCACGCTGATCGGCTATAAGGGCAAGACCGAGGTCGGCCGCGTCGAATTCAAGACCGATAAGGCGGTGATCAACGGCCTGCTGCAGAGCGTGGTCAGATAAGCCATGGCGGCCGAAACCCTCAACCCGGTGCTGGCCTATGCCGCGGGCGCGCTGACCATCCTCAGCCCCTGCGTCCTGCCGCTGGTGCCGATCGTGCTGGGCAGCGCGGGCCAAAGCCATCGCTACGGCCCGCTCGCGCTCGCGGCGGGGCTGGTGCTGTCCTTTACCGGCGTCGGCTTTGCGCTGGCGACGGTCGGCGCAGCAAGTGGGTTTGACGGCGACTGGGTCCGCTATTTTGGCGCGGCGCTGCTGCTGCTCGCCGGGATCGCGCTGCTGGTACCCAAGCTGCAATATTGGCTGCAAGGCGCGGCGGCGCCCTTGTCGGCCTGGGCCAGCGAACGCCAATCGGGTCTTGAACGGTTCGGCCTGGCCGGCCAGTTCGGCATTGGCGCGCTGCTCGGCCTGGTCTGGAGCCCGTGCGTGGGCCCAACGCTGGGCGCGGCCACGGTGCTTGCCGCGCAGGGCCAGAATCTGGGTGCGGTTGCGATGACCATGGCGGCTTTTGGCCTTGGTATCGCAACCGTGCTGGTGGTCCTTGCCATGGCGACCAAATCCCTGCTCGCCCAGTGGCGGGGCAAGCTGATGACGGCGGGCAGCGGCGGCAAGCGGGTGCTGGGCACGCTGCTGGCGGTTGTCGGTGTGCTCATCATCACCGGTGGTGATCATCTGATCGAGGGCGTGCTGGTCACCATCACCCCCGATTGGCTGGCGGATCTGACGACGTCGATCTGACGGCGTCCGGCCGACCAGCCCAGTAGGCGTACCCAAGGCGCCGCATGGTGGAACCCCCGCCATGCGGCGTTTTGCTGTCGGCAATGTTTTTACCGGTTGGCCCCCGCTTTCACTAGCGACCCGCCGCCTGCCGGCTCCTTCGCAAAGGGTCGGACAGTCTGCGACTCCGCCAGCGGCTTTGTCTCCACGTCCTACTGGCGCGCGGACCATAGCAATAGGAGCTCGTGAACATGTCGTCGACATGCGTCGCGGGCAGCGCAAAATTCGGTCATTTCAGAACATCTTTGTCAGCCAGCGCTAACGCCTCCCTCGACCGACATCGGATATTTGCGCAGGGGCGGGATGTGTCGTCGCATTTGCTGCGGCTACATGGTGCGGCTTCCTCCCCGATGCCCGCACGCCAAGTGCCAAAAGGGACAGAATAGGGACCGGACCGACAAGTCGATGTAGCAAAATCGGACCGTAAAGCCCCACGGCAAGAAGGAGCGAGAACTCAACGGCGTTGGGCAGCTGAGTGTGCGCTCGAAGGAGGTGGCGCGCTCCAGAGGCCGCAACTGAATGCCAAAGGAATATGGAGTAGCTGTACCGACCCACAAACTCGGCGAGCCGCATCCGGGGGCAATGAACGAGCATCAGGTAAGTGCCGCAAATGCCGCACAGCGCGGCAGGAACTGACGTCCGACTGATCTCGTTGCCACCGAAGGCGTTTGAGGCCTGTTGCATCAGGATTACGATCGCGACCACGGCGATTGCGATCGTGGTCAGATCTGCAGTTTTCAATTGCGCGCGATACATGCGCAGGATCATGCCCGCTACGAAGAAGGGCAGAAGATAACAGGCGCCATTCAAACTGAAGAACGTGGTGATCTGAAAGGTACGAGAAATCATCACGGCTGCAAAACCGGCCACGCAGAGTTCAACCCAGGAGGGTCTCCGAAAGGCATCCCACGCCCCCATGCCGGCAAAAATAAGAATAAGCGCCTGAACAAACCATAGGTGTTCATAATGGAAAAACAGCGCTTCAATGTAGGTCGTGCTGTCGTGGTAAACTCTCATCCTCAGAATAAAAATGATGGTCGTGACGAAAACGAGTGGCAGGACCAACCGATTCACCTTCTTGCGGTAAAATTGTGGCAGGGAGTGACTATCGGCCCGTTGGGAAGCATATAAAAACCCCGACAGAACAGTGAACATCGGCATCCGCAGAAAGTCGAGGCTGTTCATAGCCAGATGCCAGGATGAATTGAGCGGCAAATGCATGCCGTTGTCCTGGGTTGGGCCAACCACGTGATATGCAACTAGCGCCACGCAGGCGAGCCCGCGGACCGTCATCAGTTCGAAACGCCCCACCTTGAACCATTCCCCCAGTTCGCCCTCCCGGAAAGGCGTGAATCCCTCCTCGGCAGGTGGATGAGTAATATAACTGTCATTTTACGCCGAGCAACGCCAAGACTGATAGTCGACTAAAAAGGCGGGGATCGTGGAGCCTATTGGGCGTTGGCCGCTAACCACCGGTTGCCGACATCGGCGCCGGTCATCAAACCCGGGCGGGTAGATGAGCTTACCATGATTGACCACCTGAAATTCGGGGCACATGGTTGAACCCGACGCGCCGCAATATCGCCAGCACCGGCTATTTTCAGGCCCTTTTGGCTTGCCGCAACTCGGTCATCGCCGCACCGTCCTTCGGCGAATCAAGCCGATCGCTCGCTGTGGCAACGGCACGCGGTGCGCCTGGCGCTGTTCCAACCGGGCGGCGGGAATCCCCCAGGCGGCACCGTTGAAACCAATCTCGTCCCATTCGACCCGTTCAATTTCGCCCGGGCGCTGGAAAACATGCGCGCTGACTAGCACGGCCATCTGCGTGATCGGCTGGCCCGAATAAGCGCCGACAGACCCCAACAGCGCGCCGAATGCGGCGGTACCGGTGATTGCGGATATCCGCGAACAGGGAAATGGTGCCCAGAAGAGGACTCGAACCTCCACGGCCTTGCGACCGCCAGCACCTGAAGCTGGTGCGTCTACCAATTCCGCCATCTGGGCCCCAGAAGACTTGTCTATCAGGTAGGCCGCGCGCTCTAGGGGAGCGGGTGAGGGCTTGTCAACAATCGAGATGACGAGGCATCGCGGCCCTTGCCGATTCATGTCCGGGTGGGCATGGGGAGGGGACCATGCGGGCGAGGCGATGATGAAGAACAAGCTGGTTACCCTGATCGGCGGCGGCGGATTTCTGGGCCGTTATATGGCGCAGGCCTTGTTGCAGGCGGGCGCGCGTGTGCGCATCGCGCAGCGCGATCCGCAGGCGGCGCTGTTTATCAAGCCGCTTGGCGGCCTGGGTCAGACGCAATTTGTTGCCGTCGATGTCCGCAAGCCCGATTCGGTGGCGCGCGCGATCAGCGGGTCGGACGCGGTCGTCAATCTGGTCGGCATCCTGAAGGGCGATTTTGCGGCGTTTCACGTCGATGGCGCGCGCCACGTCGCGGCGGCCGCGGCGCAGGCGGGCGCCGCCGCCTTGGTGCATATTTCGGCCATTGGCGCCGATCCGGCATCAGCGTCGGCCTATGGCCGATCCAAGGGCGAGGGCGAGGCCGCCGTCCGGGCGGCATTTGCGGACGCAACAATCCTGCGCCCGTCGATCGTGTTCGGGCGCGAGGATCAGTTCGTCAATCGTTTTGCCGGGATGATTGCCGCGGCCCCGATTGTGCCCGTCGTGCGGCCAACGGCGCGGTTTCAGCCGGTTTTCGTCGGCGATGTGGCGGCGGCAACGGCGGCCGTCCTGGCCGCGCCCGACCGCTATGCCGGCCACATTTATGATCTTGGCGGACCCGATATCCTGTCGATGGGCGCGCTGGTCCGCTGGATCGCGGCGGCGACCGGGCGGGCACCAACGATCATCGACCTGCCCGATGCGGTATCGGCGATGATCGCGCGGATGGGGTTTCTGCCCGGGGCGCCCATCACCTGGGATCAGTGGCTGATGCTCCAGAGCGACAATGTGGTCGCACCCGGCGCGGACGGCCTTGCGGCGCTGGGGATCGCACCGACGCCGCTGGCGGCGATCGCGCCGGGCTGGCTGGTGCAATATCGCAAGCATGGCCGTTTCGGGGCCGCTGCTTCAGCATAGGCGCGCGGCGCGCTTTCCTTTTCTGACTCAATCGCGCGGCCGGCGCCGCCAGAAAGCACTGCATGACCGATCTGCTGATCATCATCATCCTGGGCATTGTTGAAGGCGTCACCGAATTCCTGCCCGTGTCATCGACCGGCCATTTGATTCTGGCCGGCTATTTTCTGGGCCTACCGGAAGCCGACGCCACCTTTGACATTGTCATCCAGTTGGGCGCCATCCTGGCGATCGTGGTGCTGTACTGGCAGCGTTTTCTGGGCGTGCTGATCGGCCTGTTGCGCCGTGATCCGGGCGCCGTATCGTTCACGCGCAACGTGCTGCTGGGGTTTCTGCCCGCCGGCATCATCGGCGCGGTCGCCTATGGGGCGATCCGGTCGGTGCTCGAGGCACCCGGAATCGCCGTGGTGGTGGTTGCGGTGGCGCTGGTCGTCGGGGGTGTCCTGATCCTGCTGATCGAACGGACAGCGCCGCTGGCGCGGACCCATAGCGTAGAGGCCATGCGATGGCGCACCGCGCTGGGCATTGGTATCGTCCAGTGCCTGTCGATGATTCCCGGAATCAGCCGGTCCGGCGCGACGATCATGGGCGCGCGCACGCTGGGAATCGATCAGAAGACAGCGGCCGAATATAGCTTCTTCCTGGCGGTGCCGACGATGATGGGCGCAACCACGCTGGCGTTGTGGAAGGGCCGCCATGATCTGGGCAGCGCGCAACTCTCCGCCATCGCGATTGGCTTTGCCGTTTCCTTTGTCGTGGCGGTGGTGGTGGTCCGCTGGTTCATCGGGATGGTATCGCGCCACGGCTTCGCGCCCTTTGCATGGTATCGCATTATTGTGGGGGCGGGGGCGCTGGCATGGTATTTCGCGAGATGATACCGATTCGGGCCTAATGTACTGGGCATGAGGCGCTGACACGCCTCTCATGCCGCCTGTCGGTGGGTAAATCGGGATTATAGGACAGTATTACTGTCTTTATATGTCGAATCCGCGTGACTCTGGCCGGATGACGGGCTATGGCAACGTCTTCCGACACACTGGTGGGGCGCGATGGCACAGGATGGCATGCTGAAATTTGTCGGGACGGCGCAGGCCTATCCCGTCAAGCGCGCGCCCGTGCTGCGTGCCGAGGATTTTCAGGAAATCGCCGACCGTTATGCGCCCGACAAGGGCGCGGAACAGGCCGCGCGCTGTTCGCAATGCGGTGTCCCCTATTGTTCGGTGCATTGCCCGCTCCACAACCACATCCCCGATTGGCTGCGGCTGACGGCCGAAGGGCGGCTGCGCGAGGCGTATGAGCTGTCGAACAGCACCTCGACCATGCCGGAAATTTGCGGTCGCATCTGCCCGCAGGACCGGTTGTGCGAGGGCAATTGCGTCATCGAATTTTCGGGGCACGGCGCGGTTACGATTGGCGCGGTGGAAAAATACATCACCGATACGGCGTGGGACAATGGCTGGGTTGAACCGCTGGTGGCCGCCCCGGCGCGCGGCCAGTCGGTCGGCATTATCGGCGCGGGTCCCGCCGGGCTGACCACGGCGGAATATCTGCGGGTGCTGGGTTATGACGTCCATGTCTATGACCGGTATGACCGGGCCGGAGGGCTGATGACCTATGGCATCCCTGGCTTCAAGCTGGAAAAGGACATCGTCATCCGCCGCGTCGACCGGCTGGCGGCGGGCGGCATCGTCTTTCACCAGAATGTCGATATTGGCCGCGACCTGAGCTTTGATGATCTGCGGGCGCGCCATGACGCGGTGCTGATCGCCACCGGCGTCTACAAGCCGCGCGAGATCAAGGCGCCCGGCGTTGGCAGCGACGGGGTGGTGGCGGCGCTCGATTTTCTGGTCGCGTCAAACCGCAAGGGCTTTGGCGACAGCGTGCCCGAATTCGATAGCGGCGCGCTGAATGCGCAGGGCAAGAATGTGGTGGTCATCGGTGGGGGTGATACGGCGATGGACTGCGTCCGCACCGCGGTTCGCCAAGGCGCGACATCGGTGCGATGCCTGTATCGGCGCGACCGGGCGAACATGCCCGGCAGTCAGCGCGAAGTCGCCAACGCCGAAGAAGAAGGGGTGGAATTCGTCTGGCTGTCCTCTCCGCAAGCGTTTGAGGCGGACGACCGCGTCACGGCGGTCCGCGCCGCGCGGATGCGGCTCGGCGCGCCCGATGCCAGCGGCCGCCGCGCGCCGGAAGTCGATCCGGGCGGCGACCTGACGCTGCCCGCCGATCTGGTGATCAAGGCATTGGGTTTTGATGCCGAAGACTTGCCCAGATTGTTCGGCGCATCGGGTCTTGGCGTGTCGCGCTGGGGTACGGTGCTGACCAATGCGCAGACCATGATGACCAGCATCGACGGCGTGTTCGCCGCCGGCGACATCGTCCGCGGTGCGAGCCTGGTGGTGTGGGCAATTCGCGACGGGCGTGACGTGGCCGCGACCATGCACCGCTATCTGAAAGCCAAAGCGATGAGCGAGAAGGTTGCCGCATGAGCCAGGACAGCGAACGCGCCCGCCTTGCCGCCGAGGGCATGTACCGCCCCGAGTTCGAATCGGATGCGTGCGGCGTCGGGCTTGTCGCCGCGACCGATGGCAAGGCCAATCGCCGCGTGGTGCAATCGGCGATCGATGCGCTGAAGGCCGTCTGGCACCGCGGCGCGGTGGATGCCGATGGCATGACGGGCGACGGCGCGGGACTGCATGTCGATTTGCCGACCGCATTTTTTGAAGAGGCGATCCAGCTATCGGGTCACCGGCCGATGCCGAACCAGCTGGCGGTCGGGATGATCTTTCTGCCGCGTACCGATCTGGGCGCGCAGGAGACGTGCCGGACGATCGTCGAAAGCGCGATCATCGAAGCGGGCTACACCATTTATGGCTGGCGGCAGGTGCCGGTCGATGTGTCGGTGATCGGCCGCAAGGCGCAGGAAACCCGCCCCGAGATCGAACAGATCATGATCGCCGGGCCGCATGCCGATGCCGCCGACACCGCCGAGTTCGAAAAGGAGCTCTATCTCGTCCGCAGGCGGATCGAAAAGCGGATCATCGCGGCGCAGATCCAGGGTTTTTACATCTGTTCGCTCAGCTGTCGGTCGATCATCTACAAGGGGTTGTTTCTCGCCCAGAGCCTGTCGGTTTTCTATCCCGACCTGCTCGATCCGCGCTTCGAAAGCCGCGTCGCGATTTTCCACCAGCGTTATTCGACCAACACCTTCCCGCAATGGTGGCTGGCGCAGCCCTTTCGGTGTCTCGCGCATAATGGCGAAATCAACACCATCCGCGGCAACAAGAACTGGATGCTGAGCCACGAAATCAAGATGGCGGCCACCGCGTTTGGCGAGCATAGCGAAGACATCAAACCAGTGATTCCGGCAGGCGCCAGCGATACCGCCGCGCTCGACGCGGTGTTCGAAGCAATCTGCCGATCGGGCCGCGATGCGCCGACCGCGAAATTGATGCTGGTCCCCGAAGCCTGGGCCGATCAGGAGGAAATGCCGGCCGCGCATCTCGCCATGTACCAGTATCTGGCGAGCGTGATGGAGCCGTGGGACGGCCCCGCGGCGCTGGCGATGACCGATGGCCGCTGGGCGGTGGCGGGCATGGACCGTAATGCGCTGCGGCCGTTGCGCTATACCCGCACCAATGACGGGCTGCTGATCGTCGGATCGGAAGCCGGCATGGTGGTGGTGCCGGAAACGACGATCATCGAAAAAGGCCGGCTGGGCCCGGGCCAGATGATCGCGGTCGATCTCGATTCGGGCATGGTGCTGGGCGATCGCGCGGTGAAGGACCGGATCGCGGCCGAAGCCGATTATGCCGCGATGGTCGCCGATTTCCTGACGATCGACGATCTCCCCATGCCATCGGGGGATCCCGTCTGTCGCTTTGACCGTGCCGACCTGACCCGACGCCAGGTGGCCGCCGGCCAGACCATCGAGGACATGGAGCTGATCCTGAGCCCGATGGTCGAAACCGGCAAGGAAGCGATCGGGTCGATGGGCGATGACACGCCGCTCGCGGTGATTTCCGATAAGCCGCGCCTGATCAGCCAGTTCTTCCGCCAGAATTTCAGCCAGGTCACCAACCCGCCGATCGATCCGCTGCGCGAACGCCATGTGATGAGCCTGAAGACGCGCTTTTCCAACCTGGCCAATATTCTCGACACCGACGGCGAGCGCGGCGGCGTGCTGGTGCTCGATTCACCCGTGCTGACCACGGCTGACTGGTTGCGGCTCAAGGCCCATTTCGGCGCGCAGGTTGCCGAGATTGATTGCACCTTTGCGCCCGGCGGCGGCCCGGAATCGCTGCGCGCGGCGATCCAGCACATTCGCGAACAGGCCGAACAGGCGGTCCGCGAAGGCTGCACCGAATTATTCCTGACCGACGAAACCATTGGCCCGGACCGGGTCGGCATCGCCGGCGTGCTGGCCGCCGCGGCGGTCCACACCCATCTGGTGCGTCGCGGCCTGCGGTCCTATGCCAGCGTCAACGTGCGCACTGCCGAATGCCTCGACACGCATTATTATGCCGTGCTGATCGGGGTCGGCGCAACCACGGTCAACGCCTATCTGGCCGAAGCCGCCATTGCGGACCGGCATGCGCGCGGCCTGTTTGGCGATCAGTCGCTTGATCAATGCCTCGCGCGGCACAAGACCGCGATCAACGAAGGTCTGCTCAAGATCATGTCGAAGATGGGGATCGCGGTCATCTCCAGCTATCGCGGCGGCTATAATTTCGAAGCGGTCGGGCTGAGCCGCGCGCTGGTCAATGATCTGTTTCCCGGAATGCCCGCCAAGATTTCGGGCGAGGGCTATGCATCGCTTTATGTCAACGCCACCGAACGCCACGAAGCAGCGTTCGATGCCAGCGTCGCGACGCTGCCCATTGGCGGATTTTATCGCCAGCGCGCAACGGGGGAGGCACACGCCTATTCGGCGCCGCTGATGCATTTGCTGCAAACCGCCGTCGCGACCGACAGCTATTCGACCTATCTCCAGTTTTCGCGCGGCGTCGCGGATTTGCCGCCGGTCTATCTGCGCGATCTGCTCCAGTTCAATTATCCGCGCGACGGCGTGCCGGTCGAGCAGGTCGAGGCGATTACCGAGATCCGCAAGCGCTTCGTGACCCCGGGCATGTCGCTGGGCGCGCTCAGCCCCGAAGCGCATGAAACACTGGCGATCGCAATGAACCGGATCGGCGCCAAGGCGGTGTCGGGCGAAGGCGGCGAGGATTCGGCGCGCTATCAACCCTATGATAATGGCGACAACGCCAATTCGGTGATCAAGCAGATCGCGTCGGGCCGGTTCGGCGTGACCGCGGAATATCTGAACGCCTGCGATGAAATCGAGATCAAGGTCGCGCAGGGCGCCAAACCCGGCGAAGGCGGTCAGTTGCCGGGCTTCAAGGTCACCGAATTCATCGCCAGGCTGCGCCACGCAACCCCCGGCGTCTCGCTGATTTCGCCGCCGCCGCACCATGATATCTATTCGATCGAAGATCTGGCGCAGCTGATCTATGATCTGAAGCAGATTAATCCGCGCGCACGCGTCTGCGTCAAACTGGTCAGTTCGGCGGGCATCGGTACCGTGGCGGCCGGCGTGGCCAAGGCGCATGCCGACGTCATTCTGGTGGCGGGCCATGTCGGCGGAACGGGCGCGTCACCCCAGACCAGCATCAAATATGCCGGCACCCCGTGGGAAATGGGGCTGAGCGAAGTCAATCAGACGCTGACGCTGAACGGGCTGCGCGGGCGGGTAAGGCTGCGCACCGATGGCGGGTTAAAGACTGGCCGCGATATCGTGATTGCCGCCATTCTGGGGGCAGAGGAATTTGGCATCGGCACGCTCAGCCTGGTGGCGATGGGGTGCATCATGGTGCGGCAATGCCATTCGAATACCTGCCCGGTCGGGGTCTGCACACAGGACGAAAAACTGCGCGAAAAATTCAGCGGCAGCCCCGAAAAGGTCATCAACCTGATGACCTTCATTGCCGAAGAAGTGCGCGACATTCTGGCCCGGCTGGGGGTGCGCAGCCTGGACGAGGTGATTGGACGGACCGAATTGTTGCGGCAGGTAAGCCGCGGCGCCGAACATCTCGATGATCTCGATCTCAACCCCATTCTGGCCAAGGTCGATGCCGATGATGATCAGCGGCGCTTCAGCCTGACGACCTGGCGCAATGAAGTACCCGACAGTCTCGACGCGCAAATGATCCGCGACGCGGCGGCGGTTTTTTCGCGCGGGGAAAAAATGCAGCTGACCTATTCGGTGCGCAATACCCACCGCGCGGTCGGTACCCGCTTGTCGAGTGAGATTACGCGCACGATCGGCATGTCAAAGCTGGCCGATGGCCATGTCCATGTGCGGTTGCGCGGTTCGGCCGGGCAATCGCTGGGGGCATTCCTGTGCAAAGGCGTGACGCTCGAAGTTTTTGGCGACGCCAATGACTATGTCGGCAAGGGGCTGTCGGGCGGGATCATCGCGGTCCGCCCGGTGGTCAGTTCGCCGCTGGTGTCGAACGAAAATACGATCATCGGCAACACGGTGCTGTACGGCGCGACCTCGGGCAGCCTGTATGCGGCCGGGCAGGCGGGCGAGCGGTTCGCGGTCCGCAATTCGGGGGCCAATGTCGTGGTCGAAGGCTGCGGCGCCAATGGCTGCGAATATATGACCGGCGGGACGGCGGTGGTGCTCGGCCCGGTGGGGCAGAATTTCGGCGCGGGCATGTCGGGCGGGATGGCCTTTGTCTATGATCGCGACGGCAGTTTTGCGCGCCGCGCCAACCCGGAAACCATTGTCTGGCAACGGCTGGCGTCGCGGCACTGGGAATCGGTACTGCTCGGGCTGGTACGGGCGCATCACGATGCAACCGACAGCAAATGGTCGGGCACGCTGCTCGACGAATGGGATCGCGTGGCGCAGCATTTCTGGCAGGTGGTACCCAAGGAAATGCTGGGGCGGCTCGCCTATCCGCTCGATGATCAGGAAAGCGCGGTTGCGGCGGAATAATTGATCCCTGCCATGGGCTGGGCGCTTTACCCGGGATCGCGGACGGGTAAAGGTTGGCGGCATGTGGCAACTCTATCAATTTCCGCTCTGTCCGTTTTCGCGCAAGGTCCGCCTGCTGCTGGGCGAAAAAGGCATCGGCTATGATCTGGTGCGCGAATCGCCCTGGCTCCGGCGCGATGAGTTCGTCGACATGAACCCGGCGGTGCAAACGCCCGTGATGGCGGACCCGGAAAAAGCGCTGTTGCTGATCGATTCAACGGCAATTTGCGAATATTTTGAAGAGACCGTCGACAAGGCGGCGATGATCAATGGTACCGCTGCCAATCGCGCCGAAACACGGCGGCTGGTCGCGTGGTTCGACAATCATTTCTACCGCGATATCACCGCGCCGCTGCTGCACGAACGCATGATCAAACGGCTGGTGGACCGCGCCGCGCCCGACGCCAAATTGCTGCGCGAAGCCATGAAGGCGGCGGTCGGTCATCTCGATTATATCGACTATCTGCTCGATCACCGCACCTGGATCGGCGGCGCCACCATGGGGCTCGCCGATCTGGCCGCCGCCGCGCAGATTTCGGTTGCTGATTATCTGGGCGGGATCGACTGGAAGGGGCATGAACAAAGCGCCCGCTGGTATCGCGGCTTCAAAAGCCGCCCCAGCTTTCGGCCGCTTTTGTCCGAACGGATGGAAAGCATTTCGCCCCCGGCGCATTATGATGATGTGGATTTCGATTACTGATGCATGCGCAACCCGACCCGTTGGCGGCACCGGCCCGGCGTATCGGGTTTGATGATTTTCTGGCCGTTGATGTGCGCATCGGCACGATCATTTCGGCGGATCTGTTTCCCGAGGCGCGCAAGCCCGCCTATCGTCTGTTGATCGATTTCGGGCCGGTGATCGGCCGCAAGAAAAGCTCGGCTCAGATCACCGAACATTATCGGCCGGAAGATTTACCCGGCACGCAAGTCGCAGCGGTCGTCAATTTCCCGCCGCGCCAGATCGGCCCGTTCATGTCGGAAGTCCTGACGCTCGGCTTTCCCGATGCCGACGGCAAGGTCGTGCTGGTCCGCCCGTCGCATCGCGTTCCCGATGGCGGCCGGCTTTTCTAGCGGCTGGGGCAAACTTTACCCGTCCAGGCTGCGCGACGCCTGTTCGAACATGTCTTTGGACAGGCCGGGCGTCTTCAGGATGCGGTCGAGTTCGGCACGCATCAACGTTGCCCGGTCCGGGCCAAATCGTTTCCAGCGGCCAAGCGGCGGAATCAGTTTGGCGGCGGTCTGCGGGTTGAGCTTGTCGAGCGCGATCAGCTGGTCCGCCACAAAGCGGTACCCGCGCCCATCCAGCGCATGGAAGGCGCGTTGATTGACGCTGAACGCGCCGACCAGCGCGCGCGCGCGATTGGGATTGGCGAGCGAAAAATCGCGGTGGTGCGACAGGTCCAGCACAATATCGGCTGTGTCGTTGCGATTGGACAGGGCCTGGGTCGAAAACCATTTGTCGAGGACCAGCTGGTTGTCCGAATAGCGGTGATAAAAAATATCGAGCGCGGCGACCCGCGTGTTTGAATTGCTGTTGACGAGCGTCGTCAACGCGCCCTGGCGGTCGGTCATATTGTCCGCCGCTTCGAATTGCTGGAACGCAAGTTCATACGCATCGCCGGCGCCGCTGGCGGCGATATAGCCCAGCGCCACGCCTTTCAGCCGGCGCAAGCCCTTGGCGGCGGGATCATAGCGATACGGACCGGCACCCTTGCCCTGATCATAGGCCGATCTCCAGCGCGGCTCGAGCGCCCGCCCGATATCCTTGCGCAACGCTTCACGGGCACGGAATATTGCTTCCGGGTCAACGACCTCCATCTGATCGCCGATAAAACTTTCCGACGGTAACAAGACGGCCTCGGCGATGAACGACGGGTCGAGCGCCGGATCATCAAGCGTGTTGGCAATCGCGTCGATCACCGGTGCGTGGTCGGCGCGACCATGCCGAACCCCGGCCACCAGCGTGTCGAGCATCAGCTGCTGCATCGCTTCATACCGGGCAAAGGGGTCGTCATCATGCGCCGACAGAAAAGCCAGCTGTGCCGCGCTCCGGTCGCTTTCGACGATCACCGGGGCAGAAAACTGGCGATTGATCGACAATATTGGTGCTTCGGCGATGTCGGCGATGGTCAATTGCTGGCTGGCCTGATCGGCGAGCAGCAACTGTTCGTCGCACAGTGGCTTGCCGCTATCGGCCCCGAACAGCTTGATCCGCAGCGGCAGCAGCATGGCGGCTTTTTCGGGTTGACCGGGTGTTGGCGGCACTGACTGCGCGATTGTCACGGTCACCGTCCGGCCGGCCGCATCATGCGACAGCGCGGCAGAAACGCGCGGGGTTCCCGCCTGGCTGTACCAAAGCCGGAATTGGCCCAGGTCGATGCCGCTGGCTTCCTCCATGCACGCGACAAAGTCTTCGCAGGTCGCCGCTGTGCCGTCGAACCGGTCGAAATACAGATCGGTTGCCGCGCGAAATTTTTCAGGACCCAGGATCGTCGCCAGCATCCGGATGACTTCGGCGCCCTTGTTATAGATGGTTGCGGTGTAGAAATTGGCGATTTCCAGATAGCTTTCGGGGCGCACCGGATGGGCGAGTGGCCCTGCATCTTCGGGAAACTGGGCGGCGCGCAAGGCGCGAACATCCTCGATCCGTTTGACCGCGGCCGATCCCTGATCGGCGGAAAAGCTCTGGTCGCGAAAGACGGTAAAGCCTTCCTTCAGCGACAGCTGGAACCAGTCACGGCAGGTCACCCGGTTGCCCGACCAATTGTGGAAATATTCATGCGCCACCACCGCGGCGATCGCATCATAGTCGTAATCGGTCGCGGTATCGGCGTCCGCCAGGATATAGCGGCTGTTAAAGACATTCAGCCCCTTATTCTCCATGGCACCAAAGTTGAAATCGTCGACCGCCACGATGTTGAAAACATCCAGGTCATATTCGCGACCATAGACATCCTCGTCCCACTTCATCGCGGTTTGCAGGGCGTGCAGGGCGTGGTCGGTCTTGGCAAGATCAGCCGCGCGCACCCAGATGGCCAGCTCGACCTGGCGTCCGTGCATCGTCGTAAAGGTCGCGCGGTTGGCGACCAGATCGCCGGCAACCATCGCAAACAAATAGCTCGGTTTGGGGAACGGATCATGCCATTCGGCCCAGTGGCGCCCGTCCGCCAGATCGCCCGCTGCCACCGGATCGCCATTGGCCAGCAACACCGGATAGCGCGCCTTGTCGGCCGTCATGTGGACTTTGTAGCGCGACAAAATGTCGGGCCGGTCGGGGAAATAGGTAATCCGCCGAAACCCTTCGGCTTCGCACTGGGTGCACAGCAAGCCGCCCGACGCGTATAGCCCCATCAACTGGGTGTTGCGTTCGGGCGCAATGTCCAGTTCGGTTTCGATCCGGTGGCGGTCTCCGGTCAGCGGCACGACCAGCGTGTCGCCTTCGAACGACCAGGTGCCGGGATCGACGCCATCGACCTTGACCGTCACCGGCCGCTGCCCCGCGCCGTCGAGGCGGATCGCCGGCGAATCGGCTGCGTTGCGGACCACATCGAGCACCGCGCGGACGCGGGTCTTGTCGGCGCCCAGCTCGAAAGAAAGCGCGATGTCAGGCACCAGCCATTCGGGCGGCTGATACGCGTTGCGCCAGGTAACGGGCGGACGGGCGAGCGAGCTGGTCAAATCGATCATCAGCGCCAAATAGGAGTCCCGCTTGCGGTGTGCCACTGAAATCGCACACCGCTGCTTGCACAAGCCGATGCGGATGCTAGGCCAGCAGCCAGGCTGACTAAAGGAGCTGCAATGCTATCCCATCGAAACAGGGCGCTGACCACGGCTGCCGCGCTGATGCTTGCGACCGCGCCGGGGCTGGCGCGCGCGGCCGATCCGGCCCCCACTGGCGCCGTTCTGTCGCCCGCGGAGATCAACGCGATCGTCACCGCGCCGCTGCCCGCTGATCAGGCCGCGATGAAGGCGCATGTGATGTTTCTGGCGGCCGATGCGCTTAAAGGGCGCGACGCGTCGAGCCCGGAATATGCCATCGCCGCGCAATATGTCGCCGCGCAATTCTATGCCGCCGGGCTCAAGCCGGCCGGCGATGATGGCGGCTATCTGCAGCGCGTGCCGCTGGTTGCCTATAAGCCGGCGGATAATGGCAGCTTTGCCCTGACGGCGCCGGGCAAGCCCGCGGTCGCGCTTGACTACGGCGTCGACTATGTCCCGTCGGCCAACCCGGCGGCCAAAGAGACCCGCGTTGACGCCCCGATCGTGTTTGTCGGCCACGGCATTGTCGCGCCCGACTATGGACGCAACGATTATGCCGGGGTTGATGTCCGCGGCAAGATTGTCGCTTTTTTCGGCGGCGCGCCCAAAGGCTTTAACAGCGAGGTGCGCGCGCATTTCCTGAACCCCGCGACCAAAGCCGCCACCGCGGCCCAGCACGGCGCGGTCGGCGTCATCCAGCTCGAATCGATGGCGCGCCCGGCGCGCGGCACGTTCAGCTTTGCACTGGCAAAAGCCGGCGCAGCGCGCGAGCGCACGACGTGGGAAACCAGCGACGGGACAGGCGCACCCGCGCTCGACAGTGCGCCGGTGCTCGCCACGTTCAGCCTGGCGGGCGCCGCGAAATTATTTGCGGGCACCGGCCAGACCTGGGCAAAGATCGCGCGCCGTTCCGCCGACGATAATGCGGTGTTCCGGGCCAAACCGCTGGCCGTCACGCTGAAGGCGGTCACCCGCACCAGTTTCGTGGCGACCAGCAGCAGCAATATCATCGGCGTCATCCCCGGCAGCGATCCGGTGGTGGGCAAGGAAATCGTCGTCCTGTCGGCGCATCTCGATCATATCGGGGTGGGCAAAGGCACCACCGGGGATCAGATCAACAATGGCGCAGAGGATAATGCGGTCGGCATTGCCTCGCTGATCGAGGAAGCAAAGCGCTTTGCCGCATCGGGCACCCCGCCCAGGCGCACCATCATGTTCCTGGCGGTGACCGCCGAGGAAAAAGGTCTGGTCGGATCGGATTTCTATGCGCGAAATCCCACCGTCCCGCGCGATCATATCGTCGCCAATGTCGATCTTGACATGCCGATCCTGACCTATCCGTTCGAAGACGTGATTGCTTTTGGCGCGGACCGGTCGACGCTTGGCCCCATCGTGCGCCGCGCGGTTGCCGGCATGGGGCTGGTGGTGTCCCCCGATCCGATCCCCGATGAAGCCATTTTCGTGCGGTCCGATCATTACCGCTTCGTCCAGCAGGGTGTGCCCGCGGTTTTTCTGTGGCCCGGGCAAATGGGGCCGGGCAAGGCGGCGACCGAAGATTTTCTGGCGCGCCATTATCACCGGCCATCGGATGATCTCAGCCTGCCGATCGACTGGTCGCAGGGCGTTCGCTTTGTGGACGCCAATTACCGGATATCGCGCGCCATCGCCGATGCCCCCGATCGGCCCCGCTGGAACAAGGGCGACTTTTTCGGCACGCTGTATCACGGCCTGGGGGCCCAATAGCCGGCCATGCCCAATCTGCTGATCTTCGGACTTGGCTATACCGCCGCAAGACTGGCGGCCCGGCTGCAAGGCGAAGGCTGGCAGGTTTGCGGCACCAGTCGCGATGGACGCGCGGGCAGCATCGCCTTTGATGATGCCGCGCGGGTTGGTGCCGCCATCGGCCAGGCCACCCATATCCTGTCGTCGATCCCGCCCGGTGACGCGGGCGACCCGGTGCTGACGGCCTATGGCGCCGCGCTTGTCGGATCGTCCGCCTGGACCGGCTATCTGTCATCAACCGGCGTCTACGGCGATGCCGCCGGTAGCTGGGTCGATGAAAGCATGGCCGCCAATGGCGGCAGGCGCGGCGCGCGCAACGCGGCCGATGCCGCATGGCTGGCGCGCGGCGCGCGGGTGTTTCGCCTGCCGGGCATTTACGGCCCCGGCCGTTCGGCGCTTGACCGGGTGGCGAGCGGGCAGGCGCACCGCGTCAATCTGGCGGGTCAGGTGTTCAGCCGGGTGCATGTCGATGACATTGTTGCGGGCGTGATCGCCGCGTTCGATGCCTCGGCGGGGGCGTATAATCTGGCGGATGATGATCCGTGCAGCCAGAATGACGTGGTTGATTTTGCGGCCCGCCTGCTGGGCTGCGAACCACCGCCGCTGGTCGGGATCGAAACGCTGTCCCCGATGGCGCGTGGCTTTTACGCCGAAAATCGCCGGGTCGCCAATGGCAAGGCAAAGCGGCTATTGGGCTGGCGGCCGGCCTATCCCGACTACCGCGTCGGCCTGCGCGCCCTGAGCGCAATAACCAGCCCGGCCATCGCCAGCCCTGCGCCCATCATCGCCAGCGGCGACCAGCGATAGCCTTCGAATACCGTTGACAGCAGCATGGCGATCACCGGGATGATGACGCTCGAATAGGCGGCCTTGGCGGCGCCGATGACCCGCAAAATGCCAAAATACAGCGTAAACGTGACCGCCGATGCCATGATCCCCAGATAGGCAATGCCAAGCAGATACCCTGCGCGCATTTCGATCACCGGCGGGCCGCTGGTGATCCAGGCAAAGCCGGCATCGACGCTGGCCCCGATCAGCATCGCGACGCCCAGCGTCGACGACATCGGATAGGCGCGCGCGGTCTGGGTACCCTGCATGATATTGGCGATCGATGCGGCCATCACGCCACACAACGTCAACCCACATCCCAGCAGGGCTTCGCGCGGGCCCAGCGGGGCTACCCGCGCTTCATGGATGAACAACAGGGCGATTCCGCCAATCGCCAGCGCCGATCCGGCCAGCAATTGCCGCCCAAGCTGCTGACCCAGGAAGATGCGCCCCAAAATGGCGTTGGGCACCAGCAACAGGGCAAACACCACCGCAACCAGACCCGAGGTGATGTGCGCTTCCGCCCGGTAGACAAAATTGAAGTTGAGCGTGAACTGCAACACGCCAAGGATCGCGGCAAAGGCCAGCCCGCGCGCGTCGTGCGGCAGCCGTTCGCGCTTGACCGCGGCATAAGCGAGCAACGCAATGCCCGCGACCAGGAAGCGATAGGATACCGACCAGCTGGGCGGCACCAGCCCGATCTGGTCGCGGATGACAATCCAGGTTGATCCCCAGATCAGCGTCACAATGGCAAAGGGAACAAGGATCGCGGCGCGTGCCGACTGGACCGGCGCTGATGCGTCGGCCGATATCGTCACAACCGGGCGATCGCGTCAGCAAGCGGGCGAATATCAGCGTCCCGGTGGTGCCACGATGTCACCAGCCGCGCCTCGCCCGGCCCCCAATCGTAAAAATCAAAGCCCTGCGCGCGCAGCGCCGCTGCTTCCTGCGGCGTTACCTTCAGGAACACTTCATTGGCTTCGACCGGATGGATCAGCCGGTCGCCCGCCGCCCTGGCAAGCAGGGCGGCCCCGGCATTGGCGGCGCGCGCATTGGCCAGCCAGATGTCATCGTCCAGCATCGCCAACACCTGCGCTGCCAGATACCGACCCTTGGACAGCAACAGTCCCGCCCGCTTGCGCCGATACAGCGTGGCTGCGGCCAGTTCGGTGCGGAAAAAGATCAGCAGCTCGGCGGTCATCCCGCCATTTTTGATGAAACCGAAACTCAGCGCATCAACGCCCGCGCGCCACGTCACATCGGCGGGGCTGCAGCCGATATGCGCGACCGCATTGGCAAAGCGCGCGCCGTCCATGTGCAGCGCCAGCCCGCGCGCGCGGCACAGATCGCCGATCGCGGCAACCTCGGCGGGCGTATAGACGCGGCCATATTCGGTCGCATTGGTAATCGATATCGCATGGGGCTGCACCTGGTGGACATCGTTGCGCGTGGCCGCGAGGACCGCGCTGATCGTTTCCGGCGTCAGCTTTGCGCCGTCGCCTTCGGCCAGCAGCAATTTGGCGCCGTGGGTATAGAATTCGGGGGCGCCCGCTTCGTCATTCTGGATGTGCGCATCCCGGTGGCAGATAATGGCACCATGCGGGGGACACAGAGCGGCCAGCGCCAGGCAATTGGCAGCCGTGCCCGACGGTACCCACAGCGCGCGCACCGGCGTTTCAAACAATGCCGACAAGCGCATATCCAGCTGCGCCGACCACGCATCACCATCATAGGCAGAGTCGAGTATATTGGCGGCGGTCATCGCCGCAATCACTTGCGGGCAGGCGGGCGCAGCATTGTCTGAAAAGAACCGCATAAAATGCCCATGCGGCGCACGTGCCAGCCCGTCAACCGCGCATTAGGGCGTAATTGCTATTGATTGCCCGGGGGTGGTTCAGGCGGGCGATTACGATCGGCCGGTCGCGATGGCGGTGGCAATTCATCGCGTCCCGGCGCACGCTGCACCTCGATCGTTCCGTCATGGTTGATGTTCAGATTAAGGCCAAATCCGCTGATCGATCCTTCGACGCCCAGCGCCGGCTCAGCGCTATTGCCATCAGGGATCGCGTCTTCGTCATCGATTTCGGGCAGGACGTCGGGCTGGACCGGGCGCGGGCCGACGCCCAGCGCGCTCTGCATGAAATCGCGCCAGATGCGCGCCGGGATGCCGCCGCCCGACAAGCCGGCATTGGGCGAATTGTCGTCATTGCCCACCCAGACACCGGTGACGAGGCCATTGGCAAAACCCACAAACAGCGCATCGCGATTGTCCTGGCTGGTCCCCGTCTTGCCATAGCTCGGTATGGACAGCGCGGCCTGGCGGCCGGTCCCGGTCGCGATCGACGCCGCCAGCAAGTCCATCATCTGTTCCCGCAGGCCTTCGTCCATGCGGCGCGGCGCCGACGTCAGTTGCTGAATCCAGCTTTTGTCGCCGACATCCTCCAGCCCGCGCGTTTCGACCGGATAGGTGCCCTGCTCGATCGCGGCAAAGGCTGCGGTCAGTTCGAGCAGCGATACATTGGCGGTGCCCAGCGCAATCGTCGCCTCATCGGGAATAGGGGTTGAAATGCCCAGGTCGCGCGCGGCGCGGATCACATTTTTCACGCCGACCTGCTGGGTCAGCCGCGCGGCGGCGACATTGCTGGAAATCGCGAAGGCCTGGCGCAGCGTGATCGGACCGCGGTAATGGCCGCTATTATTCTTTGGCGACCATGTGCCAATCGTGACCGGGCTGTCATCGACCATTGAATCGGGCGTCAACCCACTGCGCAATGCCGCAAAATAGACGAACAGCTTGAACGTCGATCCCGGCTGACGGCGGGCTTGCGTCGCGCGGTTGAACGCGCTGGTCGCATAATTGCGCCCGCCCACCATCGCGACCACGCGGCCATCGGGGCGCATGATCACCATGGCCACCTGCGCTCTGTTCAGGCCGGCGCGGCGAACCGTCCGTTCGGCGGCGCGCTGCAATCTGGTATCCAGCGTGGTGGTAACCGTGGCGGCGGCGCTGATCGCCCCCGCCTGGTCGCGCGCCGCGGGCAGCACCCAGTCGGCAAAATAGGTGCCATCGGGCAATTGCTTGACCCGGTCGGGGCGCAGCTGTGCCGGCCCTGCCGCTCTGGCGGCGACCGCGCTGATAAAGCCGCCGCGTTGCATCGCGCCCACCACCAAGGCCTGCCGCGCCTGGGCACCCTTCAGATTGCCCGTCGGCGCCAGCCGGGACGGTGCCTTGACCAGCCCGGCGAGCATCGCGGCCTGGCCAATCGACAACCGCTCGGGCGTGGTGCTGAAATAATGCTTTGCCGCCGCCGACAGGCCGTAGACATTATCCCCGAAATAGACGTTCGACAGGTAACGCGACAGAATATCGTCCTTTGACAGCCACGCTTCCAGCCAAAAGGCGATCATCACTTCGCGGATCTTGCGTGCGGCGGTCCTGTCTGAATCGAGAAACGCGTTTTTCGCCAATTGTTGCGTGATCGTCGATCCGCCCTCGCGCAGACCACCCGCCGCGACATTGTGGAACATCGCCCGGGTGATCCCCCAGGGATCGACCCCCCAATGCGACCGGAAGCGTCGGTCCTCGATCGCGATAAAGGCATTGGTGACGTGATCGGGCAGTGTGGCGGCGTCGACCGGCTTGCCGATCATCGCGCCGTGCCGTGCGATCGGGGTGCCATCGGCGGCCAGCAAGGTGATGCTGGGGGGGGCGGGCGGTTCCAGCGATTTTGACAGCGGTGCCGTCAGCACCAGCCAGCCGATCAGCAGGAAAAACAGCATGGCGGCGCCCGCCAACCCGCGCACGATCCAGCGGAAGCGGCTCGGCCGGGGGCGCGGCGTGCTGGCGACATAGTCTGGATAGTCGGGATAGTCGGCATGATCGCCGGGCGGGGTATCGCCGGGTGGGATATGGCCGGGCGGGACATGGCCGGGCGGGGCAAGCTTTTCCGTCGCGTTCAGCGGTTGACGATCGAACGGGCCTGGACGCATGCTGTTATTCTACCTCGTCCGCGCCGCGACCGGCCTTGCGTGTTACACCAATAACACAGATGCCGCAAGCGGGGCTGGTTTGCAGGATGGACGGGCGGGTAACGCTCATGCGGCGCGGCGGTAGCATTTCTGGCGCGCTAGCGGAACGGGGGCGCGATTGCGAGTTACGATCAAGGATGTGTCGCGCGAAGCCGGGGTCTCGATCAAGACCGTCTCGCGCGTCCTCAACAACGAAAAATATGTCGGGCCGGAAACGCGCGCGCGGGTTGCGGCGGTGGTCGCGCGGCTCAATTTCCGGCCGAGCGTGGCGGCGCGGGCGCTGGCCGGCAAACGGTCGTTCCAGATTGCGCTGATCTGCGACAATCCCAGCCCTTATTATGTCTATGAAATGCAGTCGGGTATTCGCGATCGCTGCGAAATCGACGGGGTGCGCATGATTGCCCAGCCTTATGATCGCGAATCGCCCAATCTGATCGACGAAATTGAAAGTCTGGTCGAAGCCACCAGCGTCGACGGGCTGATCCTGACGCCGCCGGTGACCGATTATCCGGCGGTGCTCGACCTGCTCAAGCGCCGCAAGGTGCGGTTCGTGCGGGTCTCGCCGGGGACCGATGTCACGCTGACCTCGTCGACCTTTATCGACAATGAAGCCGCGGCGGCGGCGATGACGCGCCATCTGATCGCGCTTGGCCATCGCCGGATCGGCTTCATCGCCGGGCATAAAAGCTATGCGACCAGTGCGCAGCGGATGAGCGGCTACATCAATGCGCTGCGCGACGCCGGGATCAACCTTGATCTGGGGCTGGTGCGCCAGGGGAATTACGACTTCGCCAGTGGCTCGGCGCAGGGTGATGCGCTGTTGTCACTCGCCAGACCACCAACCGCGATATTCGCCTCCAGCGACGACATGGCCGCCGGCGTATTGACCGCAGCGCATCGGCGCGGTGTTCACGTTCCCGATGATTTGTCGGTCGCCGGGTTCGACGATACCGCGCTGGCGGGCTATGTCTGGCCGCCATTGACCACGATCCGCCAGCCGACGCGCGATATGGCGCATGCTGCTGCCGATTTGTTGCTGGCGGATGCGGACAGCCCGATCGAACGCCGTGAAGTACCGTTCGAACTGATCATTCGCGGGTCGACGGCGGCGGTCCGCTAGATATGCCTAGCCGATCAGGAACAGCGCCGTGGCGAGCGACAGTACCAGCGCGACCAGTGTTGCCGATGCGATCACCAACAATGGCTTTGGCCCGGCTTCCAGCAATTGCGCCATGGGGGATCGGATTGCGGTCGCGGTCACCGCAGCAGCAAGCAGCGCACCTGCGGTTTTTTCGGCTCCAGTCGCAACAAGCACGGGAACGACGCCCAGTGAATTGAGCCCGGCGAGAACGAAAAAGCCAACCACAAACCACGGTATGCCCGGTCCTTTTGCGCGGTGACCGTCCTTGGGGAGAAACATCGCAACAACCGCCAATAGCGGCGCGAGCAGGGCGACGCGCGTAAGTTTGACAATCGCTGCGATTTGCCCGGCCCCGTCGGAATAGCTGTAGCCTGCCCCCAACGTCTGCGCGACGTCGTGGATCGATGCGCCCAGCATGAAGCCTGCCTTCAGATCGCTTAGTCGCAGCAGGTGCGCAAGGATCGGATAAAGCACCATAGCGGCCGCGCTCATTGCCGAAATGCCGACCAGAACCAGCGTCAACTGCGCCTGGCTGGCGCGGCGCTCACCCAGCGTCGTTGCCAGCGCCAGCGCCGCGGATGCGCCGCAAATAGCGACTGCGCCGCCCGCCAAAGTGCCGAACGCATCGCTAAATCCAAAACGGCGCGCTGCAAGGATGCCGGTACCGATCACCAGCATGACGATGATAAGCACCGCCATTAACGCCACTGGTCCAAGCGCCATGATCTGGCTGAACGTAACCCGCGCACCGACGAGGACGATCCCCCAGCGCAAAAGCGACCGCGAGGCAAAGGACAGGCCGGGATTGAGCCGAGGATCGGCGCTTAGAAAATTCAGCGCGAGCCCGATCAACAAGGCCATCAGTGTTAATGGTGCACCGTAATGGTCTGAAATGAACCCTGCCGAGAGCGTTCCTGCTGCGACAATTAAGAGGCCTGGTACATGGTCACGCCATCCCGCCTTTGGCGATGGCTCGATATCGCCATAAAGATCGGCCGCCATCGGCAACGGTCGCCGTTGTGCCATTCCCCTGTTAGACGTCGCCATGGCGGCCCTTTTTACCGAGTCAGATCAAAAGGACTAGCCGAACATGACAGGGTATGACAACGTTATCTGATAAAAGATTAGTGAGCGGAGAGAGCGGATGAATGCAGGCGGCACGGCGACCCGTACGGGTGGCGCGGCGCGGTGGGTTATCGTCGCAATGGTCTTCGTTGCGATCATGCTCAATTACGTCGACCGTCAGATCCTGGCGCTGTTGAAACCGTCACTCGAGACCGAATTCAACTGGTCAGACCAGGATTATGCCAACATGGTCTCTGCCTTTCAATTTTCGGCAGCGGTGGCGTTTCTGGGCACCGGCTGGTTCATCGACCGGGTTGGTCTGAAGCTGGGGTTTGCGATCGGCGTGGCGGTCTGGAGCCTCGCCGGCATGGCGCATGCTGTGGCAGCGGGGGTGACCGGCTTCATCCTCGCGCGGGTAGTGCTTGGAGCCGCAGAGTCGATCGGAACCCCGGCTGCAGTCAAATCAGCGGCAACCTACTTCACCCAAAGCGAGCGGTCGGTGGCGCTTGGGGTGGGCAATACCGCGCCGAACATCGGGGCGATTGTGACGCCGCTGGCCATCCCGGCTTTGGCGGTTATGTTCGGCTGGCGCGCTGCCTTTTTGGTCGCCGGCGGATTGGGCCTGGTGTGGGTGGTGGTTTGGTTCTTGATCCGGGTCCAGCCAGTGGCACATAGCGGCGCAGTCCCCGCGCCGATTGCCTGGTCTGCTTTGCTACGTGATCGTAAGACACTCGCGCTGGCGATTGCCAAGCTATTGTCGGATCAGGTGTGGTTTTTCATGCTGTCGTGGCTGCCCGATCTGTTTCACCGGCTGTTCGGGTTGCCGCAGGGTACCGTTGGTCTGCCGGTGGCGCTGGTTTATGTGATGGCGGCGGGTGGGGCGTTGACGGGCGGATGGTTACCTACCCGGCTGATGGCAGTCGGGTGGAGCACCAACCGCGCGCGCAAGACAACATTGTTGATCTACGCGCTGCTGATTCTGCCGGTATCCGGCGTGTTGTTCGTGTCCAGCCCCTGGAGCGCTGCGTTGCTGCTGGGCCTTGGCCTGTTCGCCCATCAGGGATTTTCAACCAATTTGTTCGGTTTTGCCACCGACGTGTTTCCCGCCCAGGCGGTTGGGTCGGCGGTCGGGATCGCAGCCTTCTGCGGCAATATGTGGTCGATCGGGCTGATCCAGCTGGCCGCTTTTTCGCTGTCGCATGGCTGGGGATATGGACCGCTGCTGGCGATTTGTTCGGGCAGTTACCTGCTGGCGCTAGGGTTCATCCAGCTGCTCGTACCCGTGATCGAGCCCGTCGACGAAAGCGAGCGTGGCCACGTCTTCGGCCATTGATGAAAGACCAAAGAAAAGGCCCGGCGGAGGGATTCTCCGCCGGGCCTCAATCGAGGTGTAGGACCGATCAGAAACCGATGTGAAGGGTCGCCGAGAAATACCGGTCTGCTTCGCGCGGAATCTGATAGCGATAGGCGCCGCCGGGCCCACCATTGGCGATGGCGGCGGCAAAGCTTTGGTCGAGCAGGTTACGAACCGCGAGCGTCAGCCGGTATTTGTCGTCTTTGGTGCTGACGCCAGCGCTCAGGTTCATCAAGCCATAGCTGCCGATCGTGCCGAGCCGCCGCTGGACGGCATCGGGCGCGAACAGGGCGAGCTGCGAACTCTGGTAAGACCCCGACGCGCCAAGCTGGATGTTGAAGGCGTCGAGGCTCTTGATCGTATAATCGACCTGCACATTTCCCTTCCACTTTGGTGCAAACCCCAGCGGCGTTCCGGCGGGGATGATTGCGGTAGGCGCTGCGCCAGGGGCCACCCTGAACTGATCGACATGCGCATCAGTGTAGGCAAGCCCACCCGAAAAGACGAGGCTCGGCACCGGCCGGAAGCTCGCATCGATTTCGACGCCACGGGTCGAGACCTTTCCGGCGTTGGTAAAGCGCGTCACCACCACACCGGCCACCAGATCGGGATTATTGGCCTGGAAGTTATCATATTTGGCGTAGAAAGCGGCCACGTTGAAGACCAGACGGCCATCGAGCAGCGTATTCTTCAAGCCAAGTTCAAATGCATTCGATGTTTCCGGCGCGATCGGGTTTGTCCCGTTCTTGTTCAGGTTGAAGAAGACGTTGAACGCCGGCCCTTTATAACCCCGCGAATAGGTGAAGTACGCGGTGTTGTTGCGCGTGATCGATGCCTGCAGTCCGGCTTTACCCGAAAAATTGGTCGCGCTCGTCCGGCCGCGCCATGGCACGCCGTTGCTGGCCAGCGGGGTCCCGTTCACGCCCGCCGAATCAAATACGCCCTGGTCAAAATTGGGCTGAATGCCCGCCGTTCCAACCGGGACGCCGCCTGAAACATCCAGATTCTGCGATACCCGGCTGTGGAACACATTCAGATGGTCCGACGTGAACCGCGCGCCGCCGATGAACTTCAACCAGTCGGTCAATTTCAGCGTGCCCTGTCCGAACAAAGCAAAATTGTCGAAAGTCGATCCAAAGTCGGCAGTGCCGGTCGGGAAGGTTGATGGCGCGGCCAGCGGGCTGGAACACGGCGTCAGCGTTGTTGGGGCTGGTGGCGTCGCGGCCGCGCACCGGGTCACAAAGCGTGAGAAGATACGTTCAGAGACCGCGTTGGAATAAAAAAGTCCCAGCACATAGGTCAGGGGCTTGTTGGCCGGTGACGTCAGGCGCAATTCCTGGGTAACGGTATGGCCGGTCTGCGGCCCGAAATCATGCAGCTGATTAAAACCGATATAGGCTTGATCGAGCCAGTCCCCGTCACGGATTTCGGTGTTTCGCCAATCGCGATACGCCGTGATCGAGGTCAGCGTATGACCGCCCAGCGCCAGATCCCCCTGCAGCGAAAAGCCATAGCCGGTTTCCTTGGTTGCGGTGATCAGGTTCTGATTGATCGATCGCGTATCGGCGCCGCGCGGGGTAGGCAGCGCTGCGCTCGACGCGTTGGTTGTCGGCAGGCCCGTTGCACCAACGATCGGCGGCGTTGCAATGATTTCTGCGCAGCAATCGTCGCTGTTATGGTGCCAGTCGGCCGTAAAATTCAGCGTAAGGCTGGGCGAAACATCGGCCGCGATCTGCAAGCGCGCGCCATAATGTTCCCAACCATTGACGACCCGATTGACCGCGATATTGCGAATGTTGCCATCATAATTGTCGTAAAATCCGGTAACGCGAGTCCGAATGGAGTCGCTCAGCGGAATGTTGATGGCGGCGCGGCCCCGATACTCGGCATTGGTGAGATAGCTGAGGTCTACATAACCGCCAAATTCCCTGGTCGGTTGTTTCGACACAATGTTGATAACGCCTGCGGAGGCGTTCTTGCCGAACAGCGTTCCCTGCGGCCCGCGAAGGACTTCGATCCGGTCGACATCGACAAGCTCGCTAAACGCCTCGCCCGATCGGCTGTAGACGACCCCATCGACGACGGTCGAAACCGACGGCTCGCCAGCGATGGAGAAGGTTGCAGTCCCGACGCCACGCAAGAACAGCGACTGGTTGAGGGTGGTCCCCGACTTCAGAAAATTAAAGCTGGGCACCAGATTGACCGCGCCTTCAAGGCTCGCATTGCCCTGTTGCGCCAACAAATCTCCGCCGACGACCGACACCGCGACCGGCACATCCTGCAAGCGTTCTGACCGCTTCTGCGCCGTCACGATGATATCGCCGGGCTGTGCCGAATTATCTTCTGTGTCAGCGGCCGCTTGGGCTGCATCGGCCGGCGCCGTTTGGGCGGCTGCCGGCAAGGCCAGCATCAGCGCAACAAGGGCGGTCCCGCCCAGCAAAATCTGTCTCTTCATCGTCATCCCTCCTAAAGTCCCACTAGATTGATATGGTTTTTTCGTTGGCGGCACCGGGTACGTTCTTGGACCGCATCAAGAATTGCTTTGTCGATTACACTCCCAATTCGGCCATCGTCACAACACGGTGTTCGCGCGCGCTGAGCTCGGCGGCGACGCCGATTGCGACCGCCATCATCCCGTCATGCGCGGTGACTTCGACAGCGCCTTCGCCGCGGACGGCCGCAATGAATTTCTGATGCTCGTAAAAAGTCGATCCATGGTGGCTGCCCGCCTTCAGCGCGGCTTCGTCGACATGGACAACCCGGCGCTCAACCTGTTTTGGATTCATAAAGCCAACCCGCGGCGAATAAACGATCGCGCCTTCAGGGATCAGCACGTCAAGCCGTGCCTTGTCGCCAACTGCGGTGATTTCTTCCTGGTTTTCCGCGCCTTCGGCAAACATCGACAAATCGAGCATCGCGCGCACGCCATTGGCGAAATCGACCGTAGTGTAGCTGTTGTCGATGATGTCGGGGCGTTCACCACCATAGGATTCATCCAGATGGTTCACGTCCATCGCGCCCGAACAATAAACCCGCACCGGTTCGGACTGGACGATCAAGCGCATCAGATCGAAGAAATGGCAGCATTTTTCCACCATGGTGCCGCCGGTATTGCGGGCGAACCGATTCCAGTCGCCAACCTTGACCAGAAAGGGGAAGCGATGTTCCCGGATCGACAGCATTTGTAGGCGCCCGACCTTGCCTGCATGCAGTGCGGCGATGAATTCGGCGGCCGGGGGCATGTAGCGATATTCCATCGCCGTCCAGAAAATGCCCGGGGACTGCGCGGCACGCTCAACAACCCAACGGGCATGGTCGATCGTCGTGGCAACCGGCTTTTCGCACAGGATGTTCAGCCCGGCATCGAACAGCGGTTCAAGGACTTCGCGGTGCGTGAAGTTGGGGCTGGCCACGATCACCGCATCAACCGCGCCGGACTCGGCCAATGCGGCCGCCGACTCAAAACTTTCCACTCCTTCAGCGCGCTGGCCCAGCGCTCGCCGCGCGCCATCAAGCGACGTGCCCATTGGGTCGGCAAGCGCGGTCACAACGGCGCCCGGCGTGATCGCCAGGTTGTTCAAATGTTCAACACCCATCATGCCGGTGCCAATCAGCCCATAACGGACTTGCTCTTTCAACGGTCTCGCCTCTATGTATGACAACGATGTCTGAAATCAGTCTTACACCCGATTCCCGTCCGCTCGGCAAGAGCGGATTGATGGTCAGCCCAATTGCTTGGGGAATGTGGCGTTTCGGCCACGCTTCACCGGAGGAAGGGCGCAAGCTGATCGAAGCGGCCTTTGCGGCCGGCGTTACCTTGTTTGACACCGCTGACATCTATGGTTTTGACGGGACTGGCGGCTTTGGCCTGGCCGAGGAGCTGCTGGGACGCATCTTTGCCGCAACGCCGGGCCTGCGCGAACGCATTGTGCTGGCTACCAAGGGCGGAATCATGCCGCCGCTGCCCTATGATCAAAGCCCGGCCTATCTGACGGCGGCGATCGATGCGTCGCTCCGGCGATTGCAGGTCGATCAGGTCGATCTGTACCAGATCCACCGTCCCGATATTATGGCGCACCCGCACGAAGTTGCCCGCTCGCTGGAGGACATGGTTGCGGCGGGAAAGGTTCGGGCAGTCGGCGTTTCCAATTTTACGCCCGCGCAGACCCGCGCGATTGCGGCGTTTCTCACCGTTCCGCTCGCGAGCCATCAGCCAGAATTCTCGCCGCTCCATCTTGAGCCGATTGAAAATGGCCTGTTCGATCTGGCCATGGAATTGGGTGTGGGGATCCTTGCCTGGTCACCACTGGGCGGAGGACGGCTGGGCAACCCACAAGATGATCGGTCGCGTGCCGTTGCGGCGGCGCTTGACGCCGTCGCCGCCAAGTTCGCGGTCAGCCGGTCGGCGGCAACCTATAGCTGGGTGATGGCGCATCCTGCCGGTGCCATTCCGATCGTTGGCACCCAGAACGCGGCGCGCATCGCCGAATTGGCCGACGCCTACAAGGTGCGTTGGACGCGACAGGATTGGTACGACGTGCTGGTCGCGTCGCGCGGAGAACGGCTGCCATGACATCCGACACGTCAACCCTGCCTCCCTGCGAAATCGCCTGGTTCTCGGCGCTGTGCGATGACGACTATGAATTTCTGGGTGTCCCCGATCCCCTGCTGAAATCAAGCTGGGAACATTGCCGCGATATCGTGATCCAGGCCGAGACCGGCGGCTTTGATAATGTCCTGCTGCCTTCGGGATATGATCTTGGTATCGACACGACCGCCTTCGCCGCGGCGATTGCGGCGGCAACGCGCAAGATCAATCTTTTGCTGGCGGTTCGGGTGGGGGAAATGTGGCCACCGCAACTGGCGCGCCAGATTGCGACCATCGACCGGATGTCGGGTGGCCGGCTGAAGGTCAACATTATCTCGTCCGACATGCCGGGTGAAAAGCTGGCATCGCCCGCACGCTACCAGCGCACTGCAGAAGCAATGTCGATCCTCAAGACGATGCTCAGCGGTGAAACACTGACCCACGCTGGCGATTTCTGGACATTCGACAAGCTTGCACCACCCGGTGTCGCGACGGTGTCGGGCAAAGCGCCACCGCTCTATTTCGGCGGGCTGAGCGACGATGCCCGTGACGCAGCGGCCAAGGGATGCGACGTTTATCTGATGTGGCCCGACAGGCGCGAAACCGTTGCCGCGATCATTGCCGATATGCAGGCGCGTGCGGCCAGTCATGGCCGGACACTGCGCTTTGGCTACCGCGCCCATGTCATCGTCCGCGAAACCGAAGCCGAAGCCCGCGCCTATGCCGACCGGCTCTTGTCGAAGCTTGATGCCGAACAGGGAGCCGCGATCCGCGCCAGGTCGCTCGATTCGACCTCGACCGGCGTTGCCGCCCAAGCGGCCCTGCGCGAAGGGGCGGGTGATGATGGCTATGCCGAACCCAATTTGTGGACCGGCGTTGGGCGTGCCCGCTCGGGATGCGGTGCCGCCATTGTCGGCAATCCGGATCAGGTGTTGGCCAAGCTGAACGATTACCGGTCGATGGGCATTGAGGCCTTCATCCTCTCCGGCTATCCCCATGCTGCCGAGGCGGACCTGTTTGCGCGTCACGTCCTACCCCGGATCAATCACGCGCCACTTTGACCAAGGATCGATAATGGCTGGTGCCACCTCCCCCGATGCTCCCCTTGTCGTCGGGATTGGCGGTACGATTGGCGGCGTGTCGTCGACCGAGCGCGCGCTGGGGATTGCGCTGGATGCGGTCGCGAAGGAAGGGTTCCGGACCCGGCTGTTCGGCGGCGAGGATATGGCCCGCCTGCCGCTTTATGATCCCAAAGCCCATGCCCGCACCCCGCATGAACAGGATTTTGTAGAAACCGTGCGGCAGGCATCGGCGCTGATCATCGCGTCGCCTGGCTATCACGGCAGCATCTCAGGCGTGGTCAAAAACGCGCTGGATCTGCTTGAGGAAACTGCCCGCGATTCCCGCCCCTATCTGGCCGATATGCCGGTCGGGCTGATTGCCACCGCTTATGGCTGGCAGGCCACCGGCAGCACGATCGCCGCGCTGCGATCGATTGTGCACGCGCTGCGCGGCTGGCCAACGCCCTTTGCCGCCGCGATCAATTCTCAGCTTACCAAGTTTGATGATGCAGGCGGCAGCAATGACGATGCCGTGACCGATCAGCTGCGCATGGTGGGTCGGCAGGTTGCTCGCTTCGTGCCGTTGGTAGCGACCCTTGGCTGATCCGGACGCCATCGGGATTGGTCGCCGGGATGCGATGGGGCTGATCGCGCTGGGCGGCGTGGGCCTGGCGGCACCACCGTTATGGGCGGGGGAACCCGCTGCGCCAGTTGCCGAAATCCTGTCCGATGCCTTTCCGGAAAAACGCGGCATGCTGCTGCGCCGCACGCGGGCGCCGCTGCTCGAAACGCCGATGGCGGTGTTCGATCAGGGGGACTTTACGCCCAATGACCGGTTTTTCGTCCGCTGGCATTACAGCGACATCCCGACATCGGTCGATGTCGACACATTCAGGCTGACGATCAAGGGAGCGGTTCGCAAACCGATCAGCCTGTCGATTCGAGACCTTCTGGCGATGCCGCGGGTCCAGCTGGCCGCCGTCAACCAATGCGCCGGCAATTCACGGGGGCTTTTTTCGCCGCCGGTACCCGGTGCGCAGTGGACCAATGGCGCGATCGGCAATGCGATCTGGACCGGGGTTCGGCTGAAAGACGTGCTTGACCGCGCTGGTGTTGCGCCCGGCGCGTCAGTGGTGCGGATGTCGGGGCTTGACCGCCCGCCGCCCGATGCGCCGTGGTTCGCCAAGTCGCTGGCGATCGATCATGCGCGCGACGGCGAAGTGATGATCGCATACGGCATGAACGGCCAGCAATTGCCGATGCTCAACGGTTTTCCCATCCGGATGATCGTGCCGGGCTGGTTTTCAACCTATTGGATCAAGGCACTGGATACGCTTGAGATCCTGACCGGTCCCGACGAAAATTTCTGGATGGCCAAAGCCTATCAAATCCCGGCCACGCCCGATGCGGGGATCGCGCCGGGTACCAAGGATTTTGCGAAGGTACCGATCAGCACGATGCCGCCCCGGTCCTTTTTTACCAATCTGGCGGACGGAGCCCGGGTAAAAAAGGGCGCGCGCTTTGTGGCGCGCGGGGTCGCGATGGGCGGCGCTACCGGTGTCGCCAGGGTCGAGCTGTCGATGGATGGCGGCCGACACTGGTATCCGGCGCGACTGGGCGATGACCACGGCAAGTTCAGTTTCCGGCGCTGGGACCAGACGATCACCGCGCCGCCTGCAGGGCGCTTTCAGCTTGCCGTGCGCTGTACCAATGCGCGCGGCGAAACGCAGCAGGCGACGCCCGTTTGGAACCCGGGCGGGTATCGCCGCAACCCGATTGAAACGATCGCGCTAGAGGTGACTGCATGAACCGGCAGCTCAGCCTTTTGGCGTTTGCGATCCCCGCGCTGCTGCTGTTTCTGGCGGCCGCGTGGATGGTGCTGGGCGGGCACCGGCCAACCCCCGGCGCGGCGCCATCGAGCGCGATCACCATGGGTGGTACCAGCCTGAAATCGACCAGCATTATGTTGCCAGCTAACGAGCCTTCCCTGCCTGGCGGGCCGGCAACGGAGATTGTGACCAATAATTGTACCGCCTGCCATTCGGTAGAAATGATCACGATGCAGCCACCGCTCGATACGACAACCTGGGGCGCGGAAATCACCAAGATGCGCAGCGTCTATCACGCCCGGATCGACGAAAAGGATGACCCAGCGCTGGTCAAGGCACTGATGGGCTTGCCGAGCCAGCAGCCGCGCTGATCCGTCTAGAATGATGTATGCAATGTCAGGCGGATATCGCGGCCAGCAATGGGTGCGAAGTCCTTCAGGAAACTGGCATGGCGGCGCGCGTCGACATTGCCCAGGTTGTTGGCCGCGATCAGCAGGCTGGTTTTGCTGTCACGCGCAAACGGCCTGATCGTCATCGATATATTGACCATCACATAACCGTCAGTCGGGGTTTCGAAGGGCGTGACGCGGCGCTGCTGGGTGACCCATTCCGATTCAACCCGCGCGGTCAACCGGTCGCTCCGCGCCTCTATGCCACCCAGCACACGCAGCGGCGGGATGCGCGGGGCGGGCCCATCGCCAAGCAACGTTGCCCATGCCCCATCCACCAAGGCGTCGATTCCGAACTTCCAGCTGCCAAGGCGGGTCACGTCAAGCTTACCCTGCACTTCGAAGCCATAATAATCCGCGCGATTTTCAAAGAACTGGAAAACCGGCAAGCCACCTACAAACGCCCCCGTTTCGACCGAATATATATATGACGGAAAATGATCATAAAATATCGAGGCCTCAAGGCTGTATTGCCTACCGAAGGCACGCGCGACCCCTTCGATTCCCCACGACCGTTCCTTTGATAATGCCGGGTTCCCGAGCAGCACGCCCTGCGTTCCAGGATCGGCCCCCTGGGTGAACAGCTCTTCGACCACTGGAGCACGTTCGGCGTAGAAAGCCGTGCTACTCAGGTTGATCTGCGACGTGACGCGGTAGCTCGCACTGCCCGATGCCGAATAGGCATCAAAGCGACGACTGACGGCCGCATTGCCAAGCGGCGCAATCGCGCGCGCGCTGATATCGGTGTGTTCGTACCGAACCGCCCCTTCGACATCGATGGGACCGAAGTCGAGCTTTTGCTGGCTAAACAGCGCGATCTGGACGGTCGCGTTGGGCGGCAGGAGCGGGCTTGCGCCGGCCACCCGAAAATCGCGGCTATACCCCTGGATACCGATTGATCCCTTCCATCGGCCCTGTCGCGCGAAATCTGCTTCAGCGCGCCCCTCGATCGCGTGGTTCACAAATGTCGCGGTAATCTGACCCGCATCCGTATCGATTTCGTCATGCTTGTAATCGGCCCAGCCAAGTCGCACCTTGACCGCCTCGACCACCGGACCGGCGAGATCGAGCTGCAACACGCCATCAACGCGATTTTGACCGAGATCGATCGAGCTGTTCGGTACCGGGGTGGTCGGGTCGAGCGATGACCGGGTTGGCAACCCGTAATAGCTGTCGAAATGATTCGCCGAGATCCCAACATAGCCGCCGTCGAACACATAGGAGGCGCCGCCGCCGATTTCCCAGGTCTGAGCCGATGTGTTGGGTAAAGTCCCACGCCTGCCGGCCAGCGCACGCACGGATGCATCCGACGCGGCAAGCGCTGCGGCGCGCTGCGGGCGGCTGAGAACGAAGCCGCCGATCGCCACGTCATCCGCGCTCAGATAATGGCCGTCAAGGTGCAGAACAACATGGTCGGTTGCCGCGACAGTAGCGGTGGCGCCGAGTGTATATTCGCCCGCAGCACTGCCGAAACCCGCCTCTGCCTTACCATCCACCCCGTCGCGTGGCGCGTGGGACGGGATCCGGCTGGTGATGGTGTTCACGACCCCACCGATGATCCCCGATCCATAGCGCAGCGCATCGGGTGCCCGTAAAATCTCGATCCTTTCGGCAATCAACGGGTTGATCGCGACCGCATGATCGGGACTGGTGTTGGAGACATCAAGGCTGCTTATCGCGTCGATCAGCAACCGCGTTCTTTCCCCCTGAAAACCCCGCAGGACCGGTCGCGAAGCACTCGGCCCAAATGAGGTCGACGATACACCTGGCAGATGGGCCAGCGTGTCGCCCAGTGTCGATCGAACGCGCAACGCCAATTCGTCGCCGCTCAGCACTGCGCCGCTCGATGGGCTTGCGAAGCGACTGCGGGTGCGGGTTGCCGTAACCACGATCTCCATTGCCATGGCCATGCCGGGGCTGTCCTGGTCCATATCGGCGGGCATGGCCGGCATCTCTGGATCGGCTGTGGCAGGCTCTTCCGATTGGGTGGCGGGCAAATCCTGAGCAAATGCTGGCGGGGCCAGTAAAACCGCCGCCGCTGAAACAATAATTGAGCGCATAGTCCCTCCGCGCAAATAGGGCGCCTGGACATGGTGTCTGGCCGATGTGCGGTGGTATATCGGCAACTTGCTCTTGGCGCCGATCACCGATTATCTGCGCTCGTCGTATTCGGCAGAACGACATGACCGACTCGACCCGGCGCGTCACGACACGGCGGCGGTTTCCGAAAAAAAGCCAATCGAGCGACTGGGACGGGATGTCTGGCGCGCGTTTTCGCACGATTCCCGGACGGAATCACACCCCGCCGCGATTTCGACCGACCTCAAGGTTTTGCGCCAACGAAAGCTCAGGGTAGATGAAGGACGGAGGGATATGTGGGTTTGTCGTTTCAAGAAGTTCAGTCCAGCGACTTGATGACACCGCTTGAATGGCGCGACTGGACGAAGCCCATCGTGGCACGCGATTCCGGTCCGCGCTTTCTGGACGGGGCAATCGTTCAGGCCTGGGCCGGCAGCGCGGTCAGGATGTCTCAGCCACCGCTCGACCATCATCTGATCGTGTTGCATCAGGGCGGCCCGAAACGCGTCAGTCGCCGCCAGGGACGCGAGGTGCGTTCAGTCAATGTCGCCATGCATGCATGCACGACGGTTGAGGCCGGCAACACCTATGAATGGACAACCGAGGGGCCGATTGCTTTTGCGCACATCTATATTCGCCCTGAACGCTTCGCGCGGGTGATTGGCGACGTCTATGGGCGCGATCCGGATTCGGTCGGCTTTGGCGAACGGATCGGCCAGTTCGATCCGCTGGCGGCCCAGCTGGCGATTGCCTTGGCCCAGGAGCGCGAAGACGCGCCTGCCTGGCGGATGACGGCAGACCATTATCTCGATTCATTGCTGATCCGTCTCGCGGCCACAACGACCTATGGGATTGATGGTGCGCCGCCCCGACTGGCATTGACGCCCGTGACGGTCCGGCGCGTCCGCGATTATGTCCTGGCCCATCTGGCCGATCCAATATCGCTGGATGATCTTGCCTCGATCGCGGGCTATAGCCGTTTTCATTTCGTTCGGGCATTCCGCGAAGCAACGGGATATCCGCCGTACAGCTATGTTATCAACCAGCGGATTGCGCATGCGCAACTGCTGTTGACCACCACGGACGATCCGGTTGCCGTTATTGCCCATGCCTGTGGGTTCGCAACCCATGCGCAGTTTTCAAAGAAATTCCGTGACGTGATCGGCCTTAGCCCGGCATGTTTTCGGCGCGCCAACGGGTGGTCATAGCGACAGCGGCCACGGCGATGGCCGCACCGGGCCGGGGCGTTGCTCCCCAGCCCGGTAGGACAATCAGAACCCCTGAACAAACTGCAGAATGAAGCGCTGATTGAACGATTCGGTCTGCGCCGTCACCGGAAATTCAACGCCCGCCAGCAGGAACAGATTCTTGCCCAGATGGGTTCGCATGCCGGGGGTAATGCTGACAAAATTGCCACCCAGCGGCCCAAAGCTGTCGCGCCAATTGGCGGCAACATACCAGCTCAGATCACCGAACGGCGCTTTGCTGTGGTCGGTAATGGTCTGGCCAATCGTGCCGTTCAGGACAAAGGTATCGGGGCGTCCCGAATTTGCGAACTGATAGCCGACTCTGCCGCGCAGCGAAAACCCATGGCCGACATCGCTCCAGAAGTTGAGCTGTGGCGTTGCCGCGAAAACCTGATTGCCGAGTTCGATCGTCCCGGTTGGCAAGCGCCAGCCTACCCCGGCATTGATCGATACATTCTTTGATTCATGCAGCATGACCAGCGTGCTCAGCGTGATGTCGCCGAAATCGCGCACGCTGCCCGACTGCTGAAAAAAGGGCACTTCCAGGCCCGCCCAAAGGCGACGCGTCAGCGGATAGTTGAAGCGCGCAAGGACTTCATGGGAATCAAAACCGCGGCCGTCGACATAATCATAGGCCAAATGGGCTTCACGCGTAAAGAAACCGTCGGCGGTGGCCAGCCAGCCCTGACGTGGTGCCCCGCTGTCGCCATTGGGCACCGGAATCCATTTTGCGGTCAGCTCACTGCCAAAGTTATGCAGGCTCAGCGGAGTCCATTCGCTGGGCGAAGAGGGTGCCGCGTCGGCATCGTCTGGCGCGCTTTCAGCAACCGCGGCCGCGACAGTCGCGACCGGCTGGGGTTGATCGTCATCAACCTCAGGATTGGCAAGAGCCGGGGCGGCGGCCATCGTCAGGCAGGCCGCCGCAAACGATGTGAGGACACGAACATTGGATAACATCAGCTACTCTCCCTCAGGATAATAGCGACCGCATAGGAGATCAGAGCGGCGACGGCTTTCGAACGAACGACACGCTATTCCTAAACTTGCTGTGTCCTTGATCGATCAATTGGTCGCCAGGCGGCGATAGCGGGCAGGGGGAATGCCCATCGCGCGGGTAAAGGCGGCCGTGAAATGCGACTGGTTGGCAAAGCCGCACGCCAGCGCCAGTTCGGCCAGCGGCATATCGGTTGAGGTCAGTAATCGCCGCGCACGGTCGGTCCGTCGCGACCGCACAAACTGGCAGGGCGTCTCGCCGCGTTGATTCTTGAACACACGAGAAAAATGAAACGGCGACAAACCGGCAAGTGCGGCGAGTTCGGCCAGACTGATGGACTGGTCCAGATTGGCCTCAACGAAATCCTCCAGCCGGCGAAGTTTGGCATGCGGCAAATAAATGACGTCCGTATCGCGTATCCGCGTTGAACCATCGACCTGAATCAGGCTGGTGGCGAGCGCCCGGATGAGTCCTTCGATCATCAGGTCGGGGGCAAAGCCGGGCGCGCGCAGTTCCGCGTCGATCAGCTGCAACAATTTCGACAGCTTTGGCGAATCTTCGCAGTGCAACATAGGGAGCGGGCGATCGTCTAGCTCAGCCAAGACAGCGCGCAGCAAATTGCGGTCAAAGTGCATGATCAATGCGCTGTGCGATGCGGGGTATTCCAGATAGACGTCGGCGCCCGCAGGCACGAAGCTCACGGCGCCGCGCCGCAGCGGTTTGTTAACTCGCTCACCCCCGACCTCGCCATAATATTGCCCGGCGTTGCAAAGATTGATGGTGAAGGTATCGATGATCGCATGATGTGACCGGGCAAATGCTATCCCGGTGCTTTCCAGCCCCAGATGCCGGACAATTTGAATCTGGTCATGACCGTGCGCCAGAGGTTGCGCGACGGGCTTTCCCGAAAATGCGATTGCGTCATATCCGGCTTGTCCGGTCGATGCATAAAAATGCGGCGCGTTAGCCGTCCGTTCCTTCATCGACCCGTAATTCAATGTCATAAACCAACATGCCTCAAAGCAGATGCGTCCGGGCAAGGATCTGCCGGGCGCTGGCAAAGGCACAAATCTAAGACTTGGGTTTATGGCCCGCAATCAACCAAGGCCCTGAAGACGTTAAGTTTGGCAACCAAGTAATAATGCCGCAATATGTTGCCAATTCCCGCCGGCAATTTTCCCAAATTGGTTGAATCAATCGGATTGCTTCACTATTGTGAATCATAGTCAAGATTTCGTGTGGCCGTACCGGTGTTGAGACGAAAGCCCGTGACGTTATTATTACACAGCAAAAATCGACAAAATTACACCCTTCCTGAAAGCCAATTTGTTTCCCGTCCGCTTTGTTTGCGGTGCGGCGGGTCGTAGATGCGAGCTGCCCGGCAAACTATGAAACGGGAGTGGCGCAATGCGCAGTCAACAAATTACAAAGATCGCCCTGATGATGACGGCAGCAGCCGTTGGGGGAGTTGCGGTCTGCTCAGCCGCTAATGCGGAAGTCGTTGTGCGCGGGAAGGAAGGCCGCCCGTTA